>DASQMQ010000599.1:0-5290 GCA_035645455.1 Pseudonocardia sp. | reverse complement strand
GGTCCGGCGGGGCTGGCCGTCGTGGTGCAGGACGGCGACGGCCGCCAGACCATCCGCTGCTCCGGCCCGGCGGGGATGGACGCGGCGGCGGTGCTGGTCGGCTCCATGCAGGCCTGGGCGGTGGCCGGCCGGCCGGCCGCGCCGGACTGGCGGCTGACCGTGCAGCCGGGGCGGGTAGCCGAGCCCGCACCGGGCGTCGTGCCCAAGCAGTACTGCACCGTGCTCGCCGAGCTGCGGCCCCGGTAGCCCTCGGCCGGAACCGCGCTCAGGACGCCGCATCGGCTGCCGCGGGCCGCCGCGGACCGCCACCTCGACCTCCGGCCGGTCGCGCAGGTTCAGCAGCCAGGCCGGCTCGGACCGCCGGAGAAGCGGATGACGTATCCGGTCGACCCGGGGCAGGTAGGCGGATGCGTCATCCAGTCGGATTCCGGATCCGATCACCTACGATCGAGGGGTGTCGACGAGCAGTTCGACCGGCTGCTGGAGCAGGCCCGCGCGGCCGAGGCCGACCCGGACCCGGGCGCCGGGCTGGCCCGGATCGTGCGGGCGGCGGTGCTGATGGAGGTCGGCGATCCCGGCTCCGCCGAGGTGTTCGCCGCCCCGGACGACGCCGGCGCGGCGACCGCGGCGAAGAAGGCCGAGCTGACGGCGACGTGCGAGCGCGTCCCGGCCCGGGCGCGCGCGACCGGCGCGGTCCGCCCGGACCTGACGCCCGCCGACGTCCGGCGCCTGGTCTGCGGGATCGGGTGCGCGGCCCGGCTCTGCGGCGGCGGGCCCCGGGAACGGGCCGGTCGCTGCATCGACCTGGTCATCGCCGGAACGCGGCCGTGATGGTCGAGCTCAGGGACGCGGCGCCGGCCGACGCGCACGCCATCGCCACCGTGCTCGTGCGGTCCTGGCGCGCCGCCTACCGCGGTCTGCTCCCCGACGACGTCCTGGCCGGCCTGTCCGTCCCCGACCGGGAGCAGTTCTGGTCGGACGCCCTCACCGCCCGCCCACCGCAGACCCGCATGGTCGTCGCGACGGACGCCGGCACCGTCGTCGGCTTCGCCGCGACCGGTCCGCCGCTGGTGCCCGCCGACCGCGCCGATCCCGCTCTCGGCGACCTCTACGCGCTCTACCTCGACCCCGACGTCTGGCAGCGCGGCATCGGCGCCCAGCTCCACGACGCCGCCCTCGACCGCCTCCGGGCCTGCGGCTTCACCCACGCTGGTCTGTGGGTCCTCGACACCAACGAACGCGCCCTGCGCTTCTACCGCCGGCACGGCTGGACCGACACCGGACGTTCCCAGCTCGACCGCGGACCGGGCGGCACCGAGCTGCTCGAACGACGGCTCCACCGCGACCTGGGCGACTGAGCAGCCGGCGGTCCTCAGCCGTCCAGCGCCAGCGCGAACGGCAGCACCGCGGGCGCCCCGGCCAGCCGCAGCGCCCGGGCCGCGACCGTCATCGTCCAGCCGGAGTCGACGACGTCGTCGACCAGCAGCACCGGCCCGCCCACGGCGCTCAGGTCGGGCGCGTCGGACAGCGCCCCCCAGACCGCGGCCAGCCGCTGCGCGGAGTTGGCCGCGTGCGGCGGCGGGTCGCCGACCGGTGCCAGCGTGCCCAGCAGCGGCAGCCGGCCGATCTCGGCGATCCGCCGGGCCAGGTGGTCGAGCTGGTGCGGGCGCCGCCGCGACCCGATGCCGACCACGCCGACCGGGCGGTGCTCCCAGTCCCAGTTGGCCAGCACCCGCACCACGGCGTCCAGCAGGTCCCTGGTCACCGGCACGTCCTCGGCGTGCGGACCGACGAGCTCGCGCAGCCGGGTGCCCCAGCCGATGTCGGACAGCCGCCCGATCACCCGGCCCTCGGCGGCCAGCTCGCCGGCCGGGATCCGGCCGGACACCGCGATCTGCAGCTCGGCCATCCCGGACGGCCACTGCTTGCGCGGCGGCACCGGCACCCCGGGCCGGGCCAGCCGCTCGCCGGCCGCCTCCGCGGCGCCCGCCTCGACTCCGGTGGACCAGGCCGGGCCGGCGCAGTTGTCGCAGCGCCCGCACGGCGTGGCCGCGGGGTCGTCGAGCTGGCGGCGCAGGTAGACCAGGCGGCACTGGTCGGTGCTCAGGTAGTCGAGCATCGCCTGCTGCTCGGCCCGGCGGGCCTGGGCGATGCGCTGGTGGCGCTCGGCGTCGTAGAACCAGTCCTGCCCGGTGGCGATCCAGCCGCCCTTGACCCGCTTGGCCGCGCCGTCGCTGTCGAGGACCTTGAGCAGCATCTCCAGCCGGGTGCGGGACAGGTCGACCCGGGTCTCGATGGCCGCGGTCGACAGCGGGTCGGGCCCGAGCACGCTCAGCGTGTGGCGGACCACCGGCTCGGGCGGGAAGGCCAGCGAGGCGAAGTAGGCCCAGATGTCGCGGTCCTCGACCCCGGGCAGCAGCACCACCTCGGCCCGCTCGACCGCGCGCCCGGCCCGGCCGATCTGCTGGTAGTAGGCCACCGGCGAGGCCGGCGCCCCCAGGTGCACGACGAAACCCAGGTCGGGCTTGTCGAAGCCCATCCCCAGCGCGCTGGTCGCCACCAGCGCCTTGACCCGGTTGGCCAGCAGGTCGCCCTCGGCGGCCAGCCGCTCCGCCGGCTCGGTCTTGCCCGTGTAGGCGGCCACCGGGTGCCCGCGCTCGCGGAGGAACTCGGCCACCTCCTCGGCGGCCTGCACGGTCAGCGTGTAGACGATCCCGGCGCCGGGCAGCTCGTCGAGCTTCGCGGCCAGCCACCCCAGCCGCTGGGCCGGGGTGGGCAGCGACACCACCGACAGCCGCAGGCTCTCCCGGTCCAGCGAGCCGCGCAGCACCAGGGTGCCGTTGGTCCCGTCGCCGCTACCACTGCCGCCGGCACCCAGGCCGAGCTGCTCGGTGACGTCGGTGACCACCCGGTCGTTCGCGGTGGCGGTGGTGGCCAGCACCGGGATGCCGGCCGGCAGCTCGGCGATCAGCGTGCGCAGCCGGCGGTAGTCGGGGCGGAAGTCGTGGCCCCAGTCCGACACGCAGTGCGCCTCGTCGACCACCAGCATCCCGGCGCTGGCGGCCAGCCGGGGCAGCACCCGGTCGCGGAAGTCCGGGTTGTTCAGCCGCTCCGGGCTGACCAGCAGCACGTCCACCTCGCCGGCGTCGACCGCGGCGTAGGTGCGCTCCCAGTCGCCGGTGTTCGCCGAGTTCACCGTGACCGCGTGGATCCCGGCCCGGGCCGCGGCGTCGATCTGGTTGCGCATCAGGGCCAGCAGCGGCGAGACGATCACCGTCGGCCCGGCCCCGCGGCCGCGCAGCAGCGCGGTGGCCACGAAGTAGACCGCCGACTTGCCCCACCCGGTGCGCTGCACGACCAGCGCCCGGCGGCGCTGCTCGACCAGCGCCCGCACGGCGGTCCACTGGTCCTCGCGCAGCCGGGCGCTCGGCCCGGCCAGCGTGGCCAGCACGGCCTCGGCGCGCTCGCGCAGTTCCTGGCCGGTCAGGTGTTCGGTGCTCGTCACGGGTCCCATGGTGGACCCGGCACCCGACAGCGCGGCAGGGGCACCCGTCGGGGTGTGGACAACTGCCCGCTGGGGAACCTCCTGGTCATGAGCAGCTTATTCCGCAGCCGCCCGATCGCGATCCGCCGGTGCACCCGGTGCACCCGGGCCGCCGTGGTGGTCGTCGGACCGACCGAGCGCAGCGCCGCGATCGGGGCCTGCGTGGACCACCTGGAGTGGGTGTTCCTGCTCGACGTCGACGAGTGGACCGGTCGCCGCCGCGCGGTGTGACGCGTTCCCGAACGCCGTTCCAGGACCGCCCTCGGCGGATGCGCCACCGTCAGGGCAGGATGAGGCCGTGAACGCCCCCCAGTCGCCGCTGTTCGGTTCCGTGGCGGACGTCGTCGAGCGGCTGGCCGGTGTCGGTTACCTGGCGTCGACGGCCGTGGCCACCACCGTGTACCTGGCCGACCGGCTGGGCAAGCCGCTGCTCGTCGAGGGCCCGGCCGGGGTCGGCAAGACCGAGCTGGCCAAGGCGGTCGCCGAGGCCACCGGCTCCGGGCTGGTGCGCCTGCAGTGCTACGAGGGCATCGATGAGGCCCGCGCGCTCTACGAGTGGAACCACGCCAAGCAGCTGTTGCGGATCACCGTCGGCCAGGGCCGGGAGACCTGGGACGACACCCGCGACGACGTGTTCTCCGAGGAGTTCCTGCTGCCCCGCCCGCTGCTCACGGCGATCCGCCGGACCGAGCCGACGGTGCTGCTGGTCGACGAGATGGACAAGGCCGACGTCGAGGTCGAGGGCCTGCTGCTGGAGGTGCTGTCGGACTACCAGGTCACCATCCCGGAGATGGGCACCATGACCGCCCTGCGGCGGCCGTTCGTGCTGCTCACCTCCAACTCCACCCGGGAGCTGTCCGAGGCGCTCAAGCGCCGCTGCCTGTTCCTGCACCTGGACTTCCCGGACGCCGACCTGGAGCGCCGGATCGTGCTCAGCCGGGTCCCCGAGCTGGCCGAGTCGCTGGTCGACGCCCTGGTCCGGACGGTCCGCGTGCTGCGCGGGCTGGAGCTGCGCAAGTCCCCGTCGGTGGCCGAGACCATCGACTGGGGCCGCACGCTGCTCGCGCTGGGCCTGGACACCCTCGACGAGGAGACCGTCCAGGCCACCCTGGGCGTGGTGCTCAAGCACCAGTCCGACGCGGTCAAGGCCGCCGCCGAGCTGCGCCTCAACTAGCGCGGCGCCCGACGTAGCCGGCGAGGTGCTCGCCGGTCAGCGTGGAGCGGGCGGCGACGAGGTCGGCCGGGGTGCCCTGGAAGACGACCCGGCCGCCGTCGTGGCCGGCGCCGGGGCCCAGGTCGATGATCCAGTCGGCGTGCGCCATGACCGCCTGGTGGTGCTCGACCACGATGACCGACTTGCCGGCGTCGACCAGCCGGTCGAGCAGCCCGAGCAGCTGCTCGACGTCGGCCAGGTGCAGCCCGCTGGTCGGCTCGTCCAGCACGTAGATGCCGCCCTTGTCGCCCATCTGGGTGGCCAGCTTGAGCCGCTGCCGCTCGCCGCCGGAAAGCGTCGTCAGCGGCTGGCCGAGGCTGAGGTAGCCGAGCCCCACGTCGGCCATCCGCTCGAGGACCTTGTGCGCGGCCGGCGTGCGCGCGTCGCCGTCGGCGAAGAACGCCGCGGCCTCGGCGACCGACATCGCGAGCACCTCGCTGATGTCGCGCCCGCCGAGCTTGTGCTCGAGGACCGAGGCGTCGAAGCGCTTGCCCTCGCACTCCTCGCAGGGCGTGGAGACGCCGCCCATCATC
>DASQMQ010000598.1:0-4260 GCA_035645455.1 Pseudonocardia sp. | reverse complement strand
TCCCCCGTGGCCGAACGGGGTTCCGCCGGCCGCGGCACCGTCGGAGCCGGTCGGGAACGGTCCTCCCGTCCCGGGCCGCACCGGGTGCGGACCGGTCGGCGGGAACCCGGGCGGGACCACGCCGGAGTGCGCGGTGGCGGGGTCGTCCTGGGGGCGGCCGAACAGCCGGAACCGGGCCACGGCACTCACCCGCGACCGGTCGCATCGCGGGTCGGAGCGGGTCGCTGAGGCATGGGGATCCCCCGTCCACGGGCGTGCGGGATCCGCACCCGAGCGAGCGGGCGCGGACTGCTGGTGTGGGTGCGGTGGCCCGGCCGATCGGGGCACCGTCGAACGGGAACGACAGTAGGAGCGGCGCAACGGCCCACGGGGCCGAATGGAGTGCCCCCTTTGCAGGCGCTAACGCCGGCACGTGGCCGCCGGGGTCGCCATCGCCGGTAGCGGGGCTACGAGAGCCGCTCTCGTCCGGCCGGGGGCTGGGAGGGGTTCTGGTCCTGGTGGGCGGGGTGGGTCAGGTGGGGAGGGGCCAGGTGTGGACGGGGTCGTTCGCCTCGGAGGACTGCAGGTAGCGGCCCAGCATGCCGCGCAGGGCCTCCTGGCGGTCCGCTCCGCGGTTCTGCAGGGCGGCCACGGTGTCCAGCTGCCAGGACGCCCCGGTGCGCCGCAGCGCGCACCGCCGCTCGATGACCGACAGGTAGCGGTCGACGACCGCGCCGCTGACGCCCCACCGGGCCAGGCCGTCGGCGGCGCGGGGCAGCAGCTTGCGCAGCACCAGCTCGTCGGGCCGGATCCAGCCCGAGCCCGGCCAGTACAGCGGGCCCTCCAGGCCGTGCCGGGCGGCGGTGGTGAAGTTCTCCTCCACCGCCTCGAACGACATCGACGTCCACAGCGGGCGCTCGGCGTCGGTCAGCGAGCGGACCAGCCCGTAGAAGAACAGCGCGTTGGCGACCATGTCGACCGCGGTCGGGCCGGCCGGCAGCACCCGGTTCTCCACCCGCACGTGCGGCTCACCGTTGGCGATGTCGTACACCGGGCGGTTCCAGCGCCAGATCGTGCCGTTGTGCAGGCGCAGCTCGTCCAGCTCCGGGACGCGACCGGCGGCCAGGTCGGCGGAGGGGTCGGTGTCCTCGGCGACCGGCATCAGCGCCGGGAAGTAGCGGGCGTTCTCCTCGAACAGGTCCAGGATCGAGGTGATCCACCGCTCGCCGAACCAGACCCGGGGCCGCACGCCCTGGTTGCGCAGCTCCGGGGTGCGCACGTCGCAGGACTGCTCGAACAACGGGATCCGGGTCTCCGACCACAGCCGCGAACCCAGCAGGAACGGCGAGTTCGCACCCACCGCCAGCTGCACGCCGGCCACGCACTGGGCGGCGTTCCAGTAGCCGGCGAACGAATCCGGGTGCACCTGCAGGTGCAGCTGCATCGAGGTGCACGCCGCCTCGGGGGCGATCGAGTCGAAGTCGGCGCTGAGGTGGTCGGGCGGCAGGTCGTGCCGACCGGACGGGTCGTCCCCGGCGATGTCCAGCCGGATCGGCTCGCCGCGCAGTCCCAGCATCTGCTCGTTGAGCACCCGGTAGCGCTCGTCCGGGGACAGCGACTCGACGACCAGGTCGCTCCGCCGCAGGGTGGGCAGGATGCCGATCACCGCGAGCCGCGAGCCGCAGTCCCGGGCCTTGGCGCCGGCGACCGCGAGCTCGTCGAGCAGCTGGTGCTCCAGGTCGCGCCACTGGTCGCCGGGCAGCGGCCGGGGCGGCAGGTTGAGCTCCATGTTCCAGCGACCCAGCTCGGACTGGAAGTCCGCGGAACCGATGGCCTCCAGGACCGCCGCCCCGGAGAACGACGGGGCCAGCTGCTCGTCGACGAGGTTGAGCTCGACCTCGATACCGGTCATCGGCTCGTCGTCGGCGAACGGGTGGCTGCGCAGCATCTCGGCGAGGGTGTCGAGGCAGCTCCGCACCTTCGCCCGGTAGTGCTGACGGTCCCGTCGACTGAACGCGCGCCGGTCGACGTCCTGGCCCATACGTGCACTGCCTCCCTGCCTGCCCGGGCCGGCCCCCGGGGTTTTCCGACCCCACTGTGACACGGCAGGCCGTGATCTGCGGTCCGGCAGCGGAGCCCGGGAGGCTGTCCACCGTGACACACCCGTGATCCCGCCGCTACGTCCGACCGGATGACCGGCGCACCCCGTCCGGCCGCCTGGAACGATCGCCGCTCGTGGCGATGCTCATACCGGTCTCCGATCCGGCCGATCCGCGGCTGGACGACTACCGCGACCTCACCGCGGCCGACCGCCGCCCGGACCGCCCCGGCGGCCGCGGGCTGGTGATCGCCGAGGGGGTGGTGGTGGTCCGACGCATGATCCACTCGCCGTACCCGGTGCGCTCGCTGCTCGGGGTCGCCCGCCGGTTCGACGAGCTCGGCGACGACCTGGCCGCCCTCGACGTCCCGGCCTACGTGACCGACGCGGACACGATGGCCCGCGTGGTCGGGTTCCACCTCAACCGCGGGGTGCTGGCGGTGGCCGACCGCTCGGTACCACCACTCGTCGCCGACCTGGTGCGCGATGCGCGGCTGGTGGCGGTGCTGGAGGGCGTCAACGACCACGAGAACCTGGGCGCGCTGTTCCGCAACGCCGCGGCGCTCGGCGTGGCCGGTGTCCTGCTCGGCCCGCGCTGCTCCGACCCGCTCTACCGGCGCAGCGTGCGGGTGTCGATGGGGCACGTGCTGCGGGTGCCGTTCGCCGAGCTGCCGGGCCCGTGGCCGGGCTCCCTGGACGTGCTGCGCGATGCCGGGATGGTGGTCGCGGCGCTGACCCCGGCCGCCGACGCGGTCCCGCTGCGGGCCGCCGACCTGGCCGGGCCGCGGGTCGCGGTGCTGCTCGGCGCGGAGGGTCCGGGCTTGACCGATGACGCCATGCAGGCCGCTGATCTGCGGGTCCGCATCCCGATGGCGTCCGGTGTGGACTCGCTGAACGTGGCCACCGCCGCGGCCGTCGCGTTCCACGCCCTGGCAGACCCGTAGGGTTGGCCGGGAGCGACGGGGCTGTGCCCGGGCCGACGCTCACGGGGGCAGGGCGGGGAGCGGCCGCGGGGGATCGGGTGGAACTGGGGGACCGGCAGCCGGGCGACGCCCCGCTGCCCGCCGAGCTGCAGGACGCGGTCCGCGAGTGGTCCGCGCTGGCCGTCGTCACGGGCCGCGACGGCGGGCCGCGGGAGCGGGCGCTGCTGCGCCGGCGCGGGCTGCAACTGGCCGGCCGGGTGGCCGACGTGCTGGGCCGCCCGGTGGAGTTCACCGACCCGACCACCGGGGAGACCGAATCGGTCCGGGTCGGCGCGCCGGGGCCCACCCCGCGACTGGCCGCGCGGCCGCCCGGGCCGACGCCGTGGGCCACCGGGCTCACCGTCTCGGCGTTCTTCGCGGTGCTGGTCACGATCGCCGACGTGGCGCTCAGCACGGCGTTCGCCGACGCCTTCGGGCTGCTCTGGATCCCGGCCAACCTGGTGGTCAGTGCGGGCCTGGCGCCGTCGCTGTACCTGTTGCGGCAGACGCCGTTCTGGCGGTGGCCGGCGATGGGGACGACGGCCGGGCTGGTCGCGGCGTGGGTGGCGCTGCTGCTGGGGTTGCTCGGGGACTCCTGAGCGGCGGTCAGCGCTGGCCGCGGACGCCGAGCAGCACCTCGTCCCAGGAAGGCATGACGGGCTTGCCCTTCTTGGTGCGGCGCGGGGCGGCGCCGCCCTCGGCCGGCTTGGCCGCGGGACGGGCGGGTTCGGCGGCGGCTTCGGGTTCGGCCGGCTCGTCGGCCGCCTTCGCCGCAGCGGCGGCCTGGTCCGCAGCCGCCTTCTCGGCCGCTTCCTTCTCGGCGCCAGCCTTGTCCGCGGCGGCCTTCTCGGCTGCTTCCTTCTCAGCGGCAGCCTTCTCGGCGGCGGCCTTCTCAGCGGCGGCCTTCTCGGCCGCTTCCTTCTCGGCCGCTTCCTTCTCGGCCGCTGCCTGGTCCGCCGCGGCCTTCTCAGCTGCTGCCCGCTCCGCCGCGGCCTCCTCAGCTGCTGCCCGCTCCGCCGCGGCCTCCTCAGCCGCGGCCTGGTCCGCCGCGATCCGCTCGGCCTCGGCCTTGTCGGCGGCTTCCTTCTCGGCCGCTTCCTTCTCCGCCGCTTCCCTTTCTGCAGCGGCCTTGTCCGCTGCCGCCTTGTCCGCTGCGGCCTTGTCTGCTGCGGCCTTGTCTGCTGCGGCCTTGTCTGCTGCGGCCTTGTCTGCTGCGGCCTT
>DASQMQ010000597.1:0-3659 GCA_035645455.1 Pseudonocardia sp. | reverse complement strand
CCCGGCCGCGTTGTCCGGGACGTCGGGCACCAGCGGCTCGGCGAAGGGCAGGTTGAGGTGCACCGGACCGGCCGGGCCGCCGGCCGCCGCGGCCACCGCCCGATCGACGATCGAGCGCAGCAGCGGCCCGGTCACCCCCGGCGCCACGGCCAGCGAGGCCCGCACCGCCGCGCCGAACAGGCCCGGCTGCACGATCGTCTGGCTGGCCCCGGTGCCGATCAGCTCGGCCGGCCGGTCCGCGCTGAGCACCAGCAGCGCCACCCCGGCGTGCGCGGCCTCCAGCACCGCCGGGTGCAGGTTCGCCACCGCGGTGCCCGAGGTGGTGCAGACCGGGACCGGTCGCCCGGAGCGCAGCGCCAGACCCAGCGCGAGGAAGCCCGCGGTGCGCTCGTCGATCCGCACGTGCAGCCGCAGCCGGCCGGCGGCGTCCGCCGCGTGCAGGGCGAACGCCAGCGGGGCGTTGCGCGAACCGGGGCACAGCACGGCGTCGGTGACGCCGCACCGGGCGAGCTCGTCGACGATCACCTGCGCCTGGACGACGGAGGGCAGCACCACCCGAGCCTAGGCGCCCACCTCAGGGGCCGCGACGCAGCAGCAGACCACCGACGACGAGGGCCACCAGGCCGGCCCCGACCACCGCCCCGGACGGCGTCACCGCCCGCGCGACCAGCCCGCCCACCCACGGCACGGAGTACCACAGCACACCGCGCACGTCCGCGGCCACGACCGGGCCGGGGTCCGGATCGGGGTTGGCGTCACCGCGGGTGCGGAACACCGGGCCGGGCTCCACCGCGACCACCCGGTGGGTCACCAGCCGGGTGGCGTCGGGCCGCGCCTCCCGGTCCAGGAAGGTGATCACCTCACCGACCGCCACGGCCCCCGTCGGGCGCGGCCGGATCACCACGACGTCCCCCGGGTCCATCGTCGGGCGCATGCTCGGCGAGAGCACCGTGAGCGCGGAGCCGCCGACCGCGGCCGGCAGCACGGCGAGCGCGGCGCCCAGCCCGACGGCGCCCAGCACCGCCAGCCCGAGCAGCCCGCGCAGCACCGGACCGAGCGCGCCGGCACCGCTCCGCGGCGGGGCGTGGTGCCTCCCCATGGCGCCCCCTCCCGCAGCCGGATTCCGACGACCACCCAGTGCACCATTCCCGGAACCTCCGAGCTCGCTGGTCCACCCGAACGGGGCGACCGGGGTGTTCTGCCGGCGCCCCCGGGTTCAGGAAGGCCACCTTCAGGTCCGCACAGGGCAGGAAGGTGGCCTTCCTGAACGTCGGGCCCGCCCGGGGGCGCGGTGCGGGGAGGGTGGGGAGGGTGGGGAGGGTGAGCGGGAGGGTGGGGTGGGCGAGGCGGGCGGTAGCGTGGTGGGGCGATGAGCGTGACGGTGAAGGCCACGGGGTTGGCCGCGGGACACGGGGCCCGGGTGCTGTTCTCCGGGCTGGACCTGGTGATCGCCCCCGGCGACGTGGTCGGGCTGGTCGGGGTGAACGGGGCCGGGAAGTCGACGCTGCTGCGGATGCTGGCCGGCGAGCTGGACCCGGAGGAGGGCACCGTGGCGGTCAGCCCGCCGGGGGCCACGATCGGGCACCTGCCGCAGGAGCCCGAGCGCCGCCCTGGCGAGGTGGTCGAGGCGTTCCTGGCCCGGCGGACCGGCGTCGCCGCCGCGCAGGAGGCGATGGACGCGGCCGCGGTCGCCATGGGCGAGAGCGCGCCGGGCGCCGACGACGCCTACTCCGCGGCGCTGGACCGCTGGCTCGCCCTGGGCGGCGCCGACCTGGCGGAGCGGACCGGGCAGGCGCTGGCCGACGTCGGGCTGGCGGTCGACCCGGCGACGGCGCTGATGACCGGGCTGTCCGGCGGGCAGGCGGCGCGGGCCGGGCTGGCCGCGCTGCTGCTGTCCCGCTACGACCTGCTGCTGCTCGACGAGCCGACCAACGACCTCGACCTGGACGGCCTGGAGCGGCTGGAGCGTTTCGTCGAGCAGCGGGCCCGCACCGGGCGCGGCAGCCCCACCGTGATCGTCAGCCACGACCGCGAGTTCCTGGCCCGCACGGTGAACCGGATCGTCGAGCTGGACCTGGCCCAGCAGCAGGTCGGCGTCTACGACGGCGGCTACGACGCCTACCTGGCCGAGCGCGCGGTGGCCCGCCGGCACGCCCGCGAGGCCTACGAGGAGTACGACGACCGGCTCGGCGGGCTCAAGGACCGGGCCCAGATGCAGCGCAACTGGATGGCCACCGGGGTGCGCAACGCCCGCCGCAAGGCCACCGACAACGACAAGATCAGCCGCAAGACCCGCACCGAGGCCAGCGAGAAGCAGGCCGCCAAGGCCCGCCAGACCCAGCGGATGATCGAGCGGCTGGACGTGGTCGAGGAGCCGCGCAAGGAGTGGGAGCTGCGGATGACCATCGCCGCGGCGCCGCGTTCGGGCGCGGTGGTGGCCTCCCTGACCGACGCCGTCGTGCGGCGCGGCGACTTCACCCTCGGCCCGGTCACCGCCCAGGTCGACTGGGCGGACCGGGTCGTGGTCACCGGGGCGAACGGGTCGGGCAAGACCACCCTGCTCGGCGCGCTGCTCGGCCGGATCCCGGTCGACGAGGGCCGGGCCGGGCTCGGCGCCGGGGTGCGGGTCGGCGAGATCGACCAGGCCCGCGGGCTGTTCCTGGGCTCGGAACCGCTGGTCCGGGCGTTCGGCGCGGCGGTGCCGGACTGGCCCGACGCGGAGGTCCGCACCCTGCTTGCCAAGTTCGGGCTGACCGGCGAGCACGTGCCGCGCCCGGCCGCGTCGCTGTCCCCGGGCGAGCGCACCCGGGCCGCGCTGGCCCTGCTGCAGGCCCGCGAGGTCAACCTGCTGGTGCTCGACGAGCCCACCAACCACCTGGACCTGGCGGCGATCGAGCAGCTGGAGCAGGCCGTCGACGCGTTCCCCGGCACGGTCCTGCTGGTCACCCACGACCGGCGGATGCTGGACACGGTGCGCAGCACCCGGCGCTGGACCGTCGACGCGGGCCGGCTCACCGACTCCCTCACCACCGCACCCGACCCCCGCGCCTAGCGCGCCCACCTCGGCCGGGACCGGCGATCCGCCCGGTCCTCGCACAGGCAGCACGCGCCGCCGCAGAGGCCACAGCACCTGCGAGGCGCACGGGGACCCTGCGAGGACGACCCTTCAGCCCGCAGCGTGATCCTCCAGCCCGGGCCGGTGCACCGGCTCCGGGGTGATCGCCGGGTCCCCCGCGGCCGGTGACCGGCCCGCGACGTCGCTTCCAGCGGTTCCCGCGCCGGACCGGGCGCACCCGCGGGGCGCCGAAGCCACGGGCCGTGGCGGTGGTCGTCGACGGCGACCGGGTGCTGGTGGTGGAGCGCCACGAGCGCGGGCAGGACTGCGCGATGCTGCCCGGCGGTGGCGTCGAGCCGTGCGACAAGTCGTGCGTGCCCGGTCAGTTCTGGGAGGTATCGGACGGCTGCTGGCCGATGGCGAAGCGGAGCTCCTGCTCGCCGTCGACGGTGGGGACCGGTTGGACGTCGAGGATCTTGTCGTCGAGCACCTCGGCCGCCAGCGGCTCGAGGAACACGGACACGCCATCGCCGGAGAGGACGACGTCGTCGGCGTCGGGCCGCCCGGCCAGCGAGAGCTCCAGGCCCTCCTCCGGGTCGGGAGC
>DASQMQ010000596.1:0-1795 GCA_035645455.1 Pseudonocardia sp. | reverse complement strand
CCACGTCGACCGGGTCGAACTCGGCGGCCAGACCCTCGATCATGGCCCGGACACCGTCGTCCGCGGTCTGCGCGGGCTCGGGCGCGTCCTCGGCGGACGTGACCGCGCGCAGCCCCTCGACCAGGGCGGCGCGGGTGCGGTCCAGCCGGGCGGCGCGCAGGTCGGCCGCCGTGGGGACGGGCGCGATCTCGATGGGCCGGCCGGTGAGCCGCTCCACCGCGCGCAGCGCGTACACCTTCGACGGCGGCACGAGCGTGATCGCCACGCCCTCGCGGCCGGCCCGGCCGATCCGGCCGATCCGGTGCACGTAGGCCTCCGACGACTGCGGCACGTCGTGGTTGACCACGTGCGTGAGCAGGTCGATGTCCAGCCCGCGGGCGGCCACGTCGGTGGCCACCAGCAGCTCGGTGCGCCCGCTGCGCAGCCGCTCCACGACGCGGGTGCGGTGCTCCTGGTCCATCCCGCCGTGCAGCGCCTCGGCGCGCAGCCCGCGCCCGGTCAGGGTCTCGGTGACCGCGTCGACGTCCAGGCGGGTGCGGCAGAACACGATGGCCGCGGCCGGCCGCTCGGCCTCCAGCACCCGGCCGAGCGCCGCGGTGGTGTGCGAGCGCGGTACCAGGTAGGCGGTCTGGCGGACCTTGGGCACCTCGCCCTCGGCCACCTCCTCGCGGCGGATCCGCACGGTCACCGGCTCGCGCAGGTACTTCTGGGCCAGCACCTCGATCCGGCGTGGCATCGTCGCGCTGAACAGCACGGCCTGGCGGGTGTCGGGGGTGGCGTCCAGCAGCGTCTCGATGTCCTCGACGAAGCCCATGTCGAGCATCTCGTCGGCCTCGTCGAGCACGACGACCTCGAGCTGGTCGAGCTTGAGCGCGCCGCGGTTCATCAGGTCGATGGCCCGGCCCGGGGTGGCCACCACCACGTCGACGCCCTGCTGCAGGCCCTTCCACTGCGGACCGGCGGGGGCGCCGCCGTAGACGGTGAGGACGCGGGCGCCGAGCCCGGCCCCGTAGCGGGTGACCGCCTCGGACACCTGCAGGGCCAGCTCCCGGGTGGGCGCCAGGACCAGGGCCAGCGGGGCGTCGCCGCGGTTGCGCTCGGGGCGCACCTCGGCCAGGCGCTCCAGCAGCGGCAGCGCGAACGCGGCGGTCTTGCCGGTGCCGGTGGCGGCCTGGCCGATCAGGTCGCGGCCCTCGACCAGCGAGGGGATCGCCTCGGCCTGGATCGGGCTGGGCTGGGTGTAGCCGAGCTCGGTGACCACGGCCAGCAGCTCCGGGCGGAGCGGGAGGTCGGTGAAGGAGGGCAGGTCGAACAGGGACTCGTTCAGGGTCAAGTTCAGTCTCTCGTCGCAGCGTGGTGGGAGCACGCGCTCCCGCGGTGAGCCCGCGGGGCCCCTGCACGAGTTCTGCCCGGCCGTTGCGGTCTCGGTGGTGTTAACGCACCACCTGACCAAGATACTCCCAGGTGATCGCGATCACGCCCTACCGGGGGTCCGGGTGCCGCGGTGCCCGCCGCGCGGGGGCAGTTCCCCCGGCGGCGGGTGTGGATCAGGCGGCCCGGCGGCGGCCGGTCACCGCGGCCCGCAGCGCGGCCAGGTCGGCCCGCGGGGTGTGCCGGGCGCGCGGCAGGGGTCGCTCGCCGCACCGGTCGGCGGTCCAGCCGTCGGAGGTGTGGCTGTCGGCCCCGTAGCGGGGGGCGACCAGCGCCATCGCCACCAGCAGCGCGATGATGATCAACTCGGTCATGGCCCGTACCTTCCGTCCCGCTCCCTCGGTGCGACGATCGTCCGCCGCAC
>DASQMQ010000595.1:0-4439 GCA_035645455.1 Pseudonocardia sp. | reverse complement strand
CCTCGAAATCGGTGTGCGTCCGCAGTTGCGTCGAATCGTCAAGGCTGAGAATGACATCGTAGTACGCGTCCAGCGTCTGAGACACGGGATGGTCGTTGTACCTTCGCCGCGCGCACAAGCTGATGAACGTCGCCAGCGTTGTCCGCAGTCGGTGCTCGGGGTGCCGGCGAGCACGCTTCGCCCGCTCCTCCCGGAGTGCACTGAACCGCTGACGGACTCCGGCTGGGCGCACGATGTCACCATAGCCCGTTCGCGCAGCCGGTCCAGTCGTCAGGTGTTCTGGTGTAGATGGTCACGATGTCGCCGGTAGCCGGGTTGACGGCGACCGTCGCGAGCTCCTTGGTGCCGTTGTGCTGATGGTTCAACGTGATGGTCCCGTCATTCACTGGCCGGGAGGACCCGTAGCTGACCACCTTGTCGATGCACCTCATGAAGTCGGGAATGTTGACGTACGGGTCGTGTGCATGCTGACCCATCTCGAACACGCTCCCAGTCCGCGGTCGCCGACCGGCTGCTGTGCCGGCGGTGCGACCGCTTCCGGTGCGCGCCGTGCCCGGTGCACGCCGGTCACCTCGCCGCCTGCGCGGAGACCCGGAGCGAGAACGGTCACTGCTGACTGTCCGGCCTCCGGGGCCGTAGCATCGCGATCATCGACGGCGGAAGGGGTGCGACGGTGCACGAGGAGCGGGTGCGGGTCACCACCGAGGACGGTGTCGCCGACGTCCGGCTGAACCGTCCGGACAAGCGCAACGCGCTCGACCCGGCGATGTTCGAGGCGCTGGTGCGCACCGGCACCGCGCTGGCCGCGGATCCGTCGTTGCGCGCGGTGGTGCTCTCCGGCGAGGGCCCGGACTTCTGCGCCGGGCTGGACTTCGGCTCGTTCCGGGCGATGGCGACCGGGGAGCGGTTGTCGGCCTCGGCGCAACTGCCCGAGCCGACCGGCCCGGCCCGGGCCACCGGGCAGCGGGCGGCCCACATCTGGGCCGAGATCCCGGTGCCGGTGATCGCCGCGGTCCGCGGCAACGCGCTGGGCGGCGGGTTGCAGGTCGCGCTGGGCGCGGACATCCGGATCGTCGCCCCGGACGCGGTGCTGTCGGTACTGGAGGTGCAGTGGGGGCTGGTGCCGGACATGACCGGCACCCAGCTGCTGCCCGAGCTGGTCGGCCGGGACCGGGCCAAGGAGCTGGTCTTCACCGGGCGCCGGGTGTCCGGCGCCGAGGCGGTGGAGCTGGGGTTGTGCACCCGCAGCGCCGAGGACCCGCTGGCCGCGGCGCTGGAGCTGGCCCGGCAGATCGCCGGGCAGAGCCCGCACGCCGTGCGCGGGGCCAAGCGGCTGCTGGACCTGGCCGGGCGGGTCGACCTGGCCACCGGCTTCGCCGCCGAGCAGGACGAGATCGGGGCGCTGATCGGCAGCCCGAACCAGGTCGAGGCGGTCACCGCCCGGTTCGAGCAGCGACCGCCGCACTTCACCGACTGACCGGGTCGTGCGTGGTGAACGGGGCTAGGGCCCGGTTTCCCACGCACGACCCCCGACCAGCAGCAGGTCGGGCGGGGGCCGGGTGGTGCGGAGCACCGCGGTGGCCCGCTCCCACACCCGCTCGGCCGCCATGAACGGCACCTCGACCCGGTCCCAGTCGGCGGTGAACGCCCGGTTCTCCGGGGTGTCGCCGTCGCGGGCGAGCAGCCGGCGGGTGGCCTCGTCGTCGTCGGTCTGCACCCAGACCGTCGCGTCCAGCAGCGGTTCCAGCGCGCGCCGGGCCGCGCCGCAGCCCTCCACCAGCAGCAGTCCGCACGGCGCGGGCACCTCGATCGCCCCCGGCCGGCCGCGCTCCCGCCAGGCCCGCGGGGTGTACCGGACCGGGACCCCGGCCCGCGCCGGGACCAGGACGTGCTCGGCCAGCAGGTCCGCCCAGTCGAAGAAGTCCAGGTGCCAGGCGAGGTCGTCGGTGTGCACGACGGTGGTCGGGGGGTCGGCCGCGCCGGCCAGCAGCCGGGCCACGGTGGACTTGCCACTGCCGCCGCGGCCGTCGACCCCGATCACCCAGGGCCGGTCCGGGTCGTCCGGACGGCCGGCGAGCAGGTGGGCGAGCACGTCGGCGACCGGCGTCGGTCGCCACGGCCCGCAGTCCGGTTCGCCCGCGGCGAGCGCCATCCCGGCCGCTGCCGGCTCAGCCGAACAGGCCGCGGCGGGCGAGTTCGTGCAGCTGCTCGGTGAGGACGGCTTCCCAGTCCTCGTGGTCGATCGCGTGGTAGGGGATCGGCAGCCGGCGCACCCGGTCGCTGCCCTCGGTGAGCAGCCCGGCCTTCCGGTCGCCCTCCAGGATCACCTCGAGCTCGTGCTCGCGGGCCAGGAAGGTCACCTCGACCTCGTTCAGCCGGCCCCGGAACTCCGGCGGCGGGGCGAACTCCAGCTCCTGGTAGAAGCCCAGGGCGGCGCCGCGGACGCGGCCGCGCTCGACGTCGGAACGGCGGAACACGCAGCCGATCCGCTCCAGCGCGGTCAGGATGCGCTGCTGGGCGGGCAGCGGCTCGACCCGGATCGGGTCGTAGTCGCCCCTGTCCAGCGACCTGGCGATCTCCAGCTCGGTCCGCACACCCAGCCGCACGCCGGGCAGGTCCTGGCCGCCGACGACGTTGAACGGGGTCTCCAGCGGGACGTGCACCGCGAACGGGACGGACTTGCGCTCGCCCGGGTGCAGCGTGAACGCGCCGTGCACGTGCTGGTCGGCGAACGACTGGTCGGTGTGGTGCTCGCCGTTGTCGGTCTCCACCTCGACCCGGCACACCAGCGCCAGGGCCAGGTAGCTGATCTCCTGCTCGAACTCGCCGCCGACGATCTCGACGACGCCCTCCAGCACCCCGCCCGGCTGCGTGACCGGTGT
Source organism: Pseudonocardia sp. (assembly GCA_035645455.1). Taxonomy (GTDB): domain Bacteria; phylum Actinomycetota; class Actinomycetes; order Mycobacteriales; family Pseudonocardiaceae; genus Pseudonocardia. The sequence continues at coordinate 1,557 of DASQMQ010000595.1, read as the reverse complement.
GTGCACGATCGTGTCGACGGTCGTGCCGCCGCCGAACCGCGCCTTGAGCCGCCTGAACACCAGGACTCCCCCTCCGTCGCCGTCGCGCGAGGCTAGCGGAGACCCGGCGTGGTCAGCGGCCGGTGCCGGGGACGTTGGTGACGGTCAGGACGCCGCCGATGTCGTGGCGCAGCCAGGCCAGCAGGACCTCGTCCTGCAGGGTCAGCGGCACCTGCGGCCCCGACCAGCTCAGCGACGCCGTCGGGCGGTGGGCCAGCGCGTCGCGCAGGCTCGCGGCCAGCTCGGGGGTGGCCAGCACGATGATCCCCTCGTGGCTGACCGCCTGCGCTCCGGGAGCGGCCTCGGCGGCGTCCGGGCCGGTGCTCAGCACGTACCCGCAGCCCTGCCGGTCGTCGAATCCGGTCACCACCATCAGCCCACCCCGTTACTGCGCGATCCCGGCGGCGACCCGGCCCAGCCGGTCGGCCTCGGCGGCCAGCGTGACCACGTTCGGGTCGTCGGCGGGGATGCCGTGGCGGACGGCGATCCGCCGGATGTCGGGGTACCCGATGACGGTGCGGTCCTGCTCGTCGATCCAGATGACGAAGCGCAGCGGCAGGTCCAGCCCGATGCTCGGGGCGGCCGCCAGCAGCGGGGCCTCCGCGCCCGGACGGCTGACCAGCACCGTCGACGTCGGGCGGGCGCCGGGGACGGGCGGGGGAGCGGCTGCGGCGGCGCCGCGCGCGGGCGCGGGCTCCGGCACGAAGGTCACCGCGGCGACGAACCGGTTGCCGGCCCGGTTGGAGCCGCGCTGCAGCAGCCCCACCGCCTCGCTGACGTCGGTGCTGCCGAACACGGTGAGCAGGTAGTCCACCGGCGTCACCCCGATCAGCGGGGCCGGTTCGGCCGCGGCCGCGGCCGGCGCGACCCGGCTCACGATCGCGGTCATCGCGTCGACCAGGGCGGTCGGCGGGGCCGGGGCGACGCCGGACACCGCGGCCAGGTAGTCGGGGCTGTCCCAGCTCAGCACCGTGGCGCCGGCGGGGTCCTGGCGCACCTGGAACGGCGGCGGCAGGTTGACCGCGGCGGTCTGGGTCACCTGCACCATCGACAGGTTGGCCGCCTCCGGAGCGCCGATCACCACGGTGTTCGGCGGGATGGCCACCCCGACCTCCTGCGCGACCGCGGCGTGGTCGACGGTGGCGACCACGGTGCCCCCGTCGGCGGTGATCGCGGCCTGCAGGGCCTGCACCGCGGTGGCCGGGTCGCCGCCCGCGGGCGCGGTCACCGAGCCGGCCGGCTGGCCGGGGGCCAGCGGTGCGGGCAGCGGTGTTCCGGCGCCCCCGCTGAGGTCACCGCACGCGCTGGCGGCGAACGCGAGCACCAGCGCGGCCCCCGTCGTGCGCAGGCGGGGGCGGACCAGGCTGGGCATCGGCGGCTCCGGGGACTCGAGGGTGGCGCGACCATAGCGGCGGCCCCCGGTGCCCGGACGGGGCATCGGGCGTCCAGCCGATCAACGGCGGCGGGTTCGCGCCAACAGGCGGCGGACGGGTGCCCGGAGCCGGACCGGCCGCGCCG
>DASQMQ010000594.1:0-4123 GCA_035645455.1 Pseudonocardia sp. | reverse complement strand
GGCCCCGGGACCGGTGCGGGAGGCGGCCGTGGCAGCGCTAGCCGACCAGGTGCTCGGTTACACCGTCGCGCTGGGCGTCCCGGAGCTGCGGGCGGCGATCGCCGGGCACTACGCCCGCGCGTACGGCCTGGACGTCGATCCGGGACAGGTGGTGGTGACCACCGGGTCGTCCGGCGGGTTCCTGCTGGCCTTCCTGGCCGCGTTCGACGCCGGCGACCGGGTGGCCTTGGCCCGCCCCGGCTACCCCTGCTACCGCAACATCCTGACCGCGCTGGGCTGCGAGGTCGTCGAGCTGCCGTGCGGGCCGCAGACCCGCTACCAGCCGACCGTCGCGATGCTGGAGGAGCTGGACGATCCGGTCCGCGGGCTGGTCGTGGCCAGCCCGGCCAACCCCACCGGCACCGTGCTCGACCCGGCCGAGCTCGCCGCGCTCGCCGCGCACTGCGAACGCACCGGGATCCAGCTGATCAGCGACGAGATCTACCACGGCATCTGCTACCCCGGGGCGCCGGCGACGTCGTCGGCGTGGAGCACCTCGCGGGAGGCGATCGTGGTCAACTCCTTCAGCAAGTACTTCTCCATGACCGGCTGGCGGCTGGGCTGGTTGCTGATGCCGCCCCGGCTGCTGCGCGCGGCCGACTGCCTTGCCGGCAACTTCACCGTCTGCCCGCCGGCGCTGCCCCAGCAGGCCGCGCTGGCTGCGTTCACCGGGGAGTCCTACGCCGAGGCCGACGGCCACGTCACCCGCTACGCGATCAACCGGCGGCTGCTCCTCGACGGGCTGCCCCGGCTGGGCATCGGCACGCTCGCCCCGGCGGACGGCGCCTTCTACGTCTACGCCGACGTGTCGCACCTGACCCGGGACTCGATGGACCTGACCTACCGGTTGCTCGCCGACACCGGGCTGGCGGTGGCGCCCGGTGCGGATTTCGACCCGGTGACCGGCGCCCGGTGGATCCGGCTCTCGTTCGCCGGCGCCACCGCCGACGTCGAGGAGGCGCTGCACCGGTTGGCGGGCTGGCTGGACGGCCGCGACCGTTCAGCGGCCCCGGTCTGAACGGTCCCGATCTACGCTGCCGTGCATGGCGACGGCGTACGACGACGAGCCGCGGATCGCCGCCTGGGACCGGCGGGTCGACTGGTGGCTCACCGGGCTGGCGGTGCTGTTCCTGGCGGCCTACGCCTGGCAGGTGCTCGACACCTCGCTGACCCCGGCCGGTGCCGGCGCGCTGGAAGCGGTCGTCGTCGTCACCTGGGTGGTGTTCGCGGTGGACTACCTGGTCCGGCTGGCGCTGGCCCGCCGGCGGTGGCGCTACGTGGGCCGGCACCTGCTGGAGCTGGCCGTGCTGGTGCTGCCGATGTTCCGGCCGCTGCGGGCCCTGCGGGTGTTCACCGCCGTCGGGGTGCTCAACCGCCAGCTGCGCGACGACTCCCGCGGCCGGATCGCGCTCTACGTCTCGGCGACCGTGACCCTGATCGTCTTCGTGGCCGCGCTGGCCGTCCTGGACGCCGAGCGCGACGCCCCGGAGGCGTCGCTGACCACCTTCGGCGAGGCCCTCTGGTGGGCGGTCACCACGATCTCCACGGTCGGCTACGGCGACCGCTACCCGGTCACCGGCGAGGGCCGGCTGGTCGCCACGGCGCTGATGGTGGCCGGGATCGCGCTGCTCGGCGTGGTGACCGCCTCGATCGCCAGCTGGTTCGTGGAGAACCTGCGCCGGGCCGAGGACCGGGTGAGCACCGAGGTCGACGCGGTGTCCGCCGACGTGGAGCGGACCGAGGACCGGCTGGGCGAGGTGCTGGCCGAGCTGCGCGTGGTCAGCGCCCGGCTGGCCGAACTGGAGCGTGACCGACGGTCCTCCTGAGCCGGGCCCGCGGTTCCGGCACCCCGGAGCTCGCGGCCGTCTCCACCGGGCCGATCCGGTCCAGCGCGGCGGTGATGTCGGCGTCGGACAGGTCGGCGTGGGTGACCAGCCGGACCTGCCCGGACATCGAGCTGGCCCGCACGCCGGCGGCCTCCAGCCGCTCCAGCGCGCCGCCCAGGTCGGCCACCGCCACCAGCACGATGTTCGTCTCGGGGGTGCTGGCGTGCCAGCCGCGCTCGCGCAGCCCCGCGGCGAGCCGGCGGGCCCGCTCGTGGTCCTCGGCGAGGCGCTCGAGGCGGTCCAGCGCGACCAGCCCGGCCGCGGCCATGATCCCGCCCTGGCGCACCCCGCCGCCGAGCATCTTGCGCAGCCGCCGGGCCCGCCCGGTGAACTCCGCGGACCCGGCCACCACCGATCCCATCGGCGCACCCAGGCCCTTGCTCAGGCAGACCTGCACCGTGTCCGCGCCGACGGTGAGGGTGCGCGGCGGCACCCCCAGGGCCACCGCGGCGTGCCACAGCCGGGCCCCGTCCAGGTGCACCCGCAGCTTCGCCGCCCGGGCCGCGGCGGCCAGCGAAGCGTGCTCCTCGGGCGCGGTGACGGTGCCACCGGCCGCGTTGTGGGTGTTCTCCAGGCACAGCAGCGTGGTGTGCAGGGTGAAGTACGGGCCCGGGGCGCCGGCCGCGCGGCGCACCGCGGCCGGGGATATCTTGCCCGGCCCGGCGTCGTGCTCCAGCGGCCGCGGCATCCCGCCGGCCAGCCAGGCCGCCGTGCCCAGCTCGGCGTCCAGCACGTGCGCCCCGGCCGGGGCCAGGAAGGCGTCGCCGCGGCCGAGGTGGTGCATCAGCGCGATGACGTTGCCCATCGAGCCGCTGGGCGTCCACAGCGCGTCCTCGGCACCGAGCAGGCCGGCGACCCGTTCCTCCAGCTCACGCATGGTCGGGTCGCGGTCCAGCACGTCGTCGCCGACCTCGGCGGCGGCCATGGCGGCGCGCATCTGCTTCGTCGGGCGGGTGACGGTGTCCGAGCGGAGGTCGATCGGGCCGTCACCGGCCGACGCACGCCGGGAGCGGGAGCTGGGTCGCACGACCACCGATTCAACCAGTTGGCGACGCTCCGGTCTCCAGTGGGTCACGACTCGGTTACGAGACTGCTCCGTCCGAGGGAACTCCGGTCTGCTGGGCAACCGGCCCGGGCGGACCCCACGTCCTGCCAGTGCGACCGGGAGGAGGCCTGTGACGGAGGGGGTCGGCGTGCCGGGCGACGGCGGCGAGACGGCGTTCGAGGAGTACTTCCGGACCCGCCGCGACGCCCTGCGCCGCACCGCCTACCTGCTCTGCGGCGACTGGCACCGGGCCGACGACCACACCCAGGCGGCGTTCGTGGCGCTGCACCGGCACTGGCGCCGGATCCGCGACCGGGCCGCGCTGGACGCCTGGATGCGGCGCACGCTGGTCCGCGCGGTGGTGGACGAGTCGCGCCGGCCGTGGCGCCGCGAGCGGTTCACCGCCGAGCCCGACGACCGCCGCTCCGAGCCGGCCGCCGCCGACGCGGTGGCCACCCGGCACGTGCTGGTGGACGGGCTGCGGTCGGTGCCGCCCCGGCAGCGGGCGGTGCTGGTGCTGCGGTTCCTGGAAGGGCTCGACGTGGCGGCCACCGCAGCCGCGCTGGGCTGCTCGGAGGGCACTGTGAAGAGCCAGACCGCGGCCGGGCTGGCCGCGCTGCGGACCGCGCTCGGCGACGCCCTGGACGACCTGCGACCGGCCGGCTGAGGAGGGGAGGACCACGATGAGCGACGACGAGCGCCTGGCGGCGCTGTTCCGGGCCGCGGCCGCCGACGCGCCCCCTCCCGGCTTCGACCACGACGACGTGGTGCACGCCTCCCGGCGGATCACCGCCCGGCGTCGCGCGGCCGCGGTGGCCGCCGCCGTCGTCGTGGGGCTGGCCGGAGCCGGCGCCGCGATCACCCTGCCCGGAGCAGTGGGCTCGGACGGCGAGCTGACGTCGGCGGCGGCTCCCGCGCAGCCGCTGAGCGTCCCGGAGGCCGCGGACGCGCGGGCGGGCCGGGACGACTCCGGCGCGGAGACGTCCGAGGGGGCGGGCACGGCGCTCGCGCCGGCCGCACCGCCGCCCGCCCCGCTGGGTGCCGGGCAGGAGGAGTGCGCCGACCGGCAGGACCCGGCCCTGCGCGCGCTGCTGGAGCAGGTGCTGCCCGAGGTCGTCGGCGCGCCGCCGGCCGCGACCACCTTCATCTGCCT
>DASQMQ010000593.1:0-2706 GCA_035645455.1 Pseudonocardia sp. | reverse complement strand
TGAGCGGCCCGGTGACCGACCCGGCGACCGGAACCGCGACCGACCGCGCGACCGACGGCGCCACCGCCGCGGCACCCGGCTCCGCGGCCGGGACCGGAGGGCTCGCGGTGCACTGGCTGCGCGGGGCCGGGGTCGAGGTCGGGGTGATCGCGCACGGTGCCCGGATCGCCGCGGTGCGCGCCCCGGACCGCGACGGGGGGTGGGCGGAGGTGGCGCTGGGGCTGGCCGACCTCGCCGCCTACCGGGCCGACCCGGCCTACCTCGGCGCCTGCGTGGGCCGCTACGCCAACCGGATCGCCGGGGGCACCTTCGAGCTGGACGGGCAGCGGTACGAGATCCCGACCAACGCGCCGGGCGTCGCCCTGCACGGCGGCGGGAACTCCTTCGAACACGCCGAGTGGTCGGTCGAGACCGGCCCGGGCGACGGTGCCGCCCTCACGCTGCGGCACACCAGCCCGGCGGGGCACAACGGCTTCCCGGGCACGCTGGAGGTCACGGTCACCTACCGGGTCCAGGGCGCCGAGCTGGCGATCGAGCACACGGCCACCACCGACGCCCCGACCGTGCTGAACCTGACCAACCACGCCTACTGGAACCTGGCCGGCGCCGATCTCGCCGCCGGCGGGGTGGCCGACCACGAGATCACCGTCCAGGCCGACGCGTTCCTGGCGGTGGACGGGGACCTCGTCCCGGAGGGCCCGCCGACCCCGGTCGCGGACACCCCGTTCGACCTGCGGGCGCCGGTCCGGATCGGCGCCCGCTGGCGCGGTGCCCACCCGCAACTGGTGCGCGGCCAGGGCTACGACCACACGTTCGTGCTGGACGGCGAGCCGGACGCGACCGGGCTGCGCCGCGCCGCCCTGGTCACCGAACCGCGCACCGGCCGCACCCTGGAACTGCACACCGACCAGCCCGGGGTGCAGTTCTACTCGGGCAACATGCTGGACGGGACGCTGGTGCTGCGCGCCGGGGTGACCGCCCGCCAGGGCGACGCGCTCTGCCTGGAGCCCCAGGCCTTCCCGGACGCCCCCAACCGCCCCGACTTCCCCTCGACGGTGCTGCGGCCCGGGGAGACCTACCGCTCCCGCGCGCGCTTCCGCTTCGGCACCATCTGACCCACCTACCCCGACGGGCTACGCCCCGGCGCAGCCCGTCGCGGGTCGGCGCCGCGGGCCGGCGGGCTGCGGCGGCACACCACGGGCTGCGCGAGCAGCGACAGCCGCCCTCAGGTGGTCGCTGTGCGGCCGAGGAGGGCGACCGCCTCGCGGATGCGGTCCGGGGGGTGGGCGGCGTAGCCGAGGACGAGGCCGGGCGGACCGGCCCCGACCCGGTGCCGTGACAGCGGTTGCACCAGGACCCCGGCTTCGCTGGCCCGGGCGGCGAGCACGACGTCGTCGAGCCCTTCGGGGAGGGTGACCAGCAGGTGCAACCCGGCCGCCACGCCGTGCACGGTGGCGGCGGGCAGGTGGTCGCGCAGCGCGGCGAGCATGGCGTCGCGGCGGCGGCGCTGACGGACCCGGACCCGGCGCAGGTGGCGCTCCAGCTCGCCGGAGGTCATCAGCCGGGCCAGCACCAGTTGCGGCAGCGCCGCGTTGCCCAGGTCGGACATGTACTTCCGGGTGACCAGCTCGGCGCGCAGCCCCGGCGGAACGATCATCCAGCCCAGCCGCATGGCCGGGGCCAGGGTCTTGGACACGCTGCCGGTGTAGACGACCCGGTCCGGGGCCAGCGCCTGCAGCGCCGGCACCGGGGCCCGGTCGTAGCGGTGCTCGGCGTCGTAGTCGTCCTCGACGACCCATTCGATCCCGGTCTCCGGGGCCAGCAGCTCGCGCCGGCGCCCCGGAGCGAGCACCACGCCGGTCGGGAAGTGGTGGGCCGGGGTGAGCAGCACCGCGGACTGCCCGGTGCGGACCAGCGCGCCGACGTCGAGGCCGTCGGCGTCCACCGGGACCGGCACCGGTTCGAGCCCCCAGTACGCCAGCTCGTCGTGCGCGCCGCGCGAACCCGGGTCCTCGACCGCGATCGAGTCCGCACCGCGGTCGACCAGCACCTGCGCGATCAGGGCCAGCGCCTGGGCCACCCCGGCCACCACGACGATGTCGTCGACCTCGGCCCGCACCCCGCGGATCCGGCCCAGCCAGCCGACGAGCGCGGCCCGCAGCACGGGGTTGCCCTGCGGGTCGCCGTAACCCAGGTCGGCCGGACCGGCCTCGGCCAACACGACCCGCTCGGCCCGCAGCCACGCCGCGCGCGGGAACGCCGACAGGTCCGGCACGCCCGGCGAGAGGTCGAACGCGGGCGCGGTGGCCGACCGGCCGGTGGTGGGCGTCGCACGTCGCGGGGCGGCGGCGACCACGGTGCCGCGGGCCCCGTCGGCGACCGCCACGCCCTCGTCGACCAGCCGTTCGTAGGCCGCGACCACCACGCCCCGGGACACCCCGAGGTCGGTGGCCAGCAGCCGCGACGACGGCAGCCGGTCGCCCACCCGCAGCCGCCCGTCGGTCGTGGCGGAGCGCAGGGCGTCGGTCAACCAGGTGGTCAGCGCCCCGCGCGGGGCGCCGGCCGGGTCCAGCTGCAGGAAGTCGGGGCCGAGCGACATGGTCCTCCACAACGTGTGTTTCTTGGCTCTGCCCACCGGACCATACGACATCGAGCATGGCGTCGTGCCGTTCACCGCCCCGCCCCCCGCCGTCCCGTCCAGCCTGC
>DASQMQ010000592.1:0-7865 GCA_035645455.1 Pseudonocardia sp. | reverse complement strand
CTACGACCGGCTGGGGCTGGTCAGCCCCGGCCGGTCGCCGGGCGGCGGGCGGCGCTACTCGGCCCGCGACATCGCCCTGCTGCGCGAGGTGCAGCGGCTGAGCCAGGTCGAGGGCGTCAACCTGGCCGGTATCAAGCGGATCATCGAGCTGGAGCAGCTGGTCGACGAGCTGCGGTCGCGGCTGGACGAGCTGGCCGAGCAGTTGCTGGCCGCGCACGCGGCGACCGAGGCGACCGCGGCCAGCGTGCACGCGTCCTACCGGCGCGACCTGGTACCGGTGGACCGCAGGCAGGCGCTGGTGGTGTGGCGGCCCCGGCCCCGGAGCTGACCGCTCCCGCCCCGCGGTCGGGCTCAGTCCACCGTGAACGGGTCGTACCGGATGCGGTCCAGCGGGGTACCGGCCACCAGCATCCGCGACACCGTGGACCGGATCATCGCCGGCGAGCCGCAGACCAGCACGTCGTGGTCGGCCCACGCGCCGTACCGGGTGATCACGTCGGCCAGCGTGCCCAGCTCCGCGCCGGGTGCGTCGCCGTCGGCCGGGTCGCGCCCGGTGTCCACCTCGACCACCGGGACCACGTCCAGCCAGGGGTGCCGGTAGCACAGCTCGCGCAGCGCGCCCAGGTCGTAGAGGTCCTCCCAGGTCCGGCCACCGACGAAGACCTGGGTGGCGGGCCGGTGCGGGCGCCGGGCCAGGTCGTCGACCAGCGCCTTGATCGGGGCGATCCCGGTGCCGCCGGCGACCATCAGCAGGTTGCGCACGGTACCGGTCTCGACGTGCATCCGGCCCATCGGCGGACCGATCCGCCAGCTGTCGCCCACCCGGGTGTGGGCGACGATCGACCGGCTCACCCAGCCGCCGTTCACCGCGCGCACGTGGAACTCGACGGTGCCGTCCGGGCGCGGCGCGTTGGCCGGGGACAGGTAGCGCCACAGCCGCGGTCGCTGCGGGGTCTCCACGCTCAGGTACTGGCCGGCGCGGTAGGGGATGGGCTGATCGCTGCGGACCGTGACCACCGCCAGGTCCCAGCCGATCCGGCGGTGCTCGACCACCTGGCCCAGCCAGCACGCCGGACCGGTGTCGGTCTCGGCCGCCGATCGCATCGCCGCGGCGGCCATGCCGTAGGCCTCGGTCCAGGCCGTGCGCACCTCCGGGGTCCAGCCCGGGCCGGCGACCGTGGCCACCGCGCCGAGCAGGGCCGTGCCGACCGCGTCGTAGTGCGCGGCCAGCACGCCGAACTTGCGGTGGTCGCGGCCGAGCTGCTCGAGGAAGGGCAGCAGCTCGTCGGGCTGGTCGACCATCTGCACGACGTGCACCAGCGCGCGCAGCAGCCGGCTGCGCTGGACCTCCATGTTCACCGGGAACAGCCCCCGGGTCTCCGGCGCCCGGGCGAAGAGCGTGGAGTAGAAGAGCCGGCTCAGCTCCTCGGTCCGCGGCTCGATCTGCGCGTAGCTGGCCCGGATGGTCGCCACCTCGCCGGACCGCCCGCCGCGGGGGTCGGCGACCGGGGGGAGGTCCGCGGTCAACAACTGTTCAGCGGTCATCCGCCGGCTCCCTTTCGTCGGTCGCGCTGGGTCCTGGCGCGGCACCCTACCCGCGGTGCGAACTCTTCGTGTTCTCGTGACCGCGTACCGCCACCGGATCGGGGCACACTCCTGCCCCGACACGCCCGCGCTCACGGGGGACGGGTCGTCGGGCGCGCGCCCCGCGTTACTCCGGCCCGGCCGCGATGCGGACCGACGCGATTGATGCGGACCGATGCGGACCTGAGCGGAACACACTCAACTTTGTCGACGTTGTCGCAGACGACGGGCACACCGGTGCCCGGGAACCACCGCAGGAGGACGTGAGGGATGGACTCCTTCAACCCCACCACCAAGACCCAGCAGGCCATCTCCGCCGCCGTGCAGGCCGCGTCCCTGGCCGGGAACCCCGATGTCGGCCCCACCCACCTGCTCGGCGCGCTGCTCGCCCAGGGCGAGGGCATCGCCGCCCCGCTGCTGGCCGCCGTCGGCGCGGACGCCGCGACGGCGCGCACCGAGCTCGCCCAGCTGGGGAACCGGCTGCCGTCCGCGGCCGGGGCCACGGTGGCCGCGCCGCAGCTCTCCCGGGACGCCCTGGCCGCGATCACCGCCGCCCAGCAGTTGGCCACCGAGATGGGTGACGAGTACGTCTCGACCGAGCACCTGCTGGTCGGGCTGGCCACGGCCCGCAGCCTGGTCGCCGACCTGCTGCGCCGCCACGGCGCCACCCCCGAGGCGCTGCGCGAGGCGTTCGCCAAGGTGCGCGGCGGCTCCCGGGTGACCAGTCCCGATCCCGAGGGCACCTACCAGGCGCTGGAGAAGTACGGCGTCGACCTGACCGCCCGCGCCCGGGAGGGCGTGCTCGACCCGGTGATCGGCCGGGACACCGAGATCCGCCGGGTGGTGCAGGTGCTGTCCCGGCGCACCAAGAACAACCCGGTGCTGATCGGCGAGCCGGGCGTCGGCAAGACCGCCATCGTGGAGGGCCTGGCCCAGCGGGTGGTCGCCGGCGACGTCCCGGAGTCGCTGCGCGGCAAGCGGGTGATCTCGCTCGACATGGGCTCGATGGTCGCCGGCGCGAAGTACCGCGGGGAGTTCGAGGAGCGGCTCAAGGCCGTGCTCAAGGAGATCACCGACTCGGCCGGCCAGATCATCACGTTCATCGACGAGCTGCACACCATCGTCGGCGCCGGGGCCACCGGTGAGGGCGCGATGGACGCCGGCAACATGATCAAGCCGATGCTGGCCCGTGGTGAGCTGCGGCTGGTCGGCGCGACCACGCTGGACGAGTACCGCCAGCGGATCGAGAAGGACCCGGCCCTGGAGCGCCGCTTCCAGCAGGTCTACGTGGGCGAGCCGTCGGTGCAGGACACCGTGGGCATCCTGCGCGGGCTCAAGGAGCGCTACGAGGTGCACCACGGCGTGCGGATCACCGACGCCGCGCTGGTCGCCGCGGCCACCCTGTCCGACCGCTACATCACCGCCCGGTTCCTCCCGGACAAGGCCATCGACCTGGTCGACGAGGCGGCCTCCCGGCTCCGCATGGAGATCGACTCGCGCCCGGTGGAGATCGACACCGTGGAGCGCGCGGTGCGCCGGCTGGAGATCGAGGAGATGGCGCTGGCCAAGGAGTCCGACGCGCCCTCGGTGGAGCGGCTGGCCGCGCTGCGCGCCGAGCTGGCCGAGAAGCGCGAGGAGCTGTCCGCGCTGACCGCCCGCTGGCAGAACGAGCGCGGTGCGATCGAGGGCGTGCGCGAGCTGAAGGAGCAGCTGGAGGCGCTGCGCGGGGAGTCCGAGCGGGCCGAGCGCGACGGCGACCTCGGCCGCGCGGCCGAGCTGCGCTACGGCCGGATCCCGGCGCTGGAGAAGAAGCTGGCCGAGGCCACCGCGGTGACCGCACCCGGCGCGGACGTGATGCTCAAGGAGGAGGTCGGCCCGGACGACGTGGCCGACGTGGTGTCGGCCTGGACCGGCATCCCGGCCGGCCGGATGCTGGAGGGCGAGACCGCCAAGCTGCTGCGGATGGAGGACGAGCTCAGCCGGCGGGTGGTCGGCCAGGCCGAGGCGGTCCGGGCGGTGTCCGACGCGGTGCGCCGGGCCCGGGCCGGGATCGCCGACGAGAACCGGCCCACCGGGTCGTTCCTGTTCCTGGGCCCGACCGGGGTGGGCAAGACCGAGCTGGCCAAGGCGCTGGCCGAGTTCCTGTTCGACGACGAGCGGGCGATGGTCCGCATCGACATGAGCGAGTACTCGGAGAAGCACAGCGTGGCCCGGCTGGTCGGCGCCCCGCCCGGCTACGTCGGCTACGACCAGGGCGGCCAGCTCACCGAGGCGGTCCGCCGCCGGCCCTACACGGTGGTGCTGTTCGACGAGGTGGAGAAGGCCCACCAGGACGTGTTCGACACGCTGCTGCAGGTCCTGGACGACGGCCGGCTGACCGACGGGCAGGGCCGCACCGTCGACTTCCGCAACACCATCCTGGTGCTGACCTCGAACCTGGGGTCGCAGGCCATCGCCGACCCCGGGCTCGACGACCGGGGCCGCCGGGACGCGGTGATGGACGTCGTGCGCCGGCACTTCAAGCCGGAGTTCCTCAACCGGCTCGACGACGTCGTGGTGTTCCACGCGCTGTCCACCGAGGAGCTCACCCACATCGTCGACATCCAGCTCGACGTGCTGCGCAGGCGGCTGGGCAGGCGCCGGCTCACCCTGCAGGTGTCCGACGCCGCGCGGGAGTGGCTGGCGATGAACGGCTTCGACCCGGTCTACGGCGCCCGTCCGCTGCGCCGGCTGGTGCAGTCGGCCATCGGCGACCAGCTGGCCCGCGAGCTGCTCTCCGGCGGGGTGCGCGAGGGCGACACCGTGCGGGTCGACCTGGACCCGACGGCCGGCGGCGGCACCGGGGAACTGGTGGTCGGCCGCGCCCTGCCGGTCGCCGCACGGTAGGCGCTCCCGGACGCCGGCCGCGCCTGGACACGGCATTCACCCGTGGCGGTCCCGGCTCCGACCGGGTGCCGGGTCTACGCTCGCGGCGTGGGTCTCTCGTCGACGGTGTGGTTCGTCATCGCGGTGGTCGCGCTGCTGGCCGGTGCGGCGTTACTGCTCGGCGAGCGCCGCGGCGGCTCCGGGCCCGGCGCGAAGGACCGCAAGCGCTGGGCCGCGATGCGCGGCTGGGAGTACCTGGACAGCGATCCGGTGCTGCCCAGCCGGTGGCGGTACGGGACGATCAGCCAGGGCGGGCCGGGGGTGGCCCGCCGGCTGATGTCCGGCGAGATCCCCACCCCGGACGGTGGCCGGCAGGCCTACGTCTTCGACCACGAGCAGGCGGGCCGGCCGACGTCGGTGCTGGTCGCGGTGCACGTCGGCGAGCCGTTGCCGGCCGCGGTGGAGCTGCGGCTGCCGTCCGCGCCACTGCCCGACGACGCCGGGCTCGACCTGCTGGAGCCGGTCGGCGCCCGGTACGCCTTCGTGGCCGACGCCGACGCCGCCCGGCCGCTGCTGACCCCCAGGCTGGCCGCTGCGGCCGACGCGCTGGGCGACGACGTGGAACTGGTCTGGGCCGAGGAGTCCTGGGTGCTGGCCACCGCGCCGCTGGAGTCCAGCACCGACCGCCTGCAGGACCTGCTGGCCGACCTGGCCGAGGTGGCCGCGGTGCTGGAGCGGAGCCAGGGCACCGCCGCGCAGCAGCGGACCGGCGCCACCGGCAGTGGCAGTGGCAGTACCGGCAGTACCGGCAGTACCGGCAGCACCCGGGTCGACGCGGCCGGGGCGTCGTCCCGGCCGGGCTCGGCCGCCCGCGACGACCGGCCGGTGCCGGACCTGTTCAAGGCCCCCGCCGAGGCGGAGTCCGAACCGCAGGGCTCCCCGTCCCCGGGCGCCCGGGACCGCTGAGCCGAGCCCGACGACCGGCCGACGGCGCGGGCCAGTACCGAGCTGCGGGCCGAGCCCGCGGCCGCTCGCCGTCCGCGGGCCCGCAGACCGCTCGTGCGGGGTCTCACGGCGTCCGCGCAGACCGGAACAGGACCTCGGTGCCCCGGTAGGCGTCCGCCGTGCCCCGGCGGCCGCAGCGTGGCGCTCCTCCAGCCGGGCCGCGACACCGGGTCGCCGGAGACGTCGCGGGAGACGTCGCCGGAGACGCCGCGGTGGGCGCTGCCGTCCACGGACGTGCCCCCGGAACGGTTGCGAGCACGTTCCGGTCCCCGCATCGGCGAATCCCGCGGTACGGTGAACGGACCGGTGGGCGGCAGTCCGCGCGGGCCGATCGGGCCCAGGTGGTCGGGACGCATCGGCGAGCGGCACGTTGCCCCGGTCCGGATACCGAGGAGATCACACCCTGAAGGTGTTCTCCGGCGTTCAGCCCAAGAAGTAGGGCAAACGGAGTAATCGCCAACCACTCGTCGCGCCAGTGACCACTCCGGGCCCACTGCCTTCTCAGTTTTGCAACCCGAGTACGAGGCCGTCTCCTACGGTCCCTGCCCATGGACCAGCGTTCGTTGCGCGCGGTGTGGCTGACCGGCTTCGCCGTCGTCGTCATCGCGCCGTCGCTGCTGTGGTTCCTGGCGACGCCGGAGACCACCGGCAACGGGGTCCGGCTGAACTCGCTGTGGAGCAACCTGTCGGTGGTGACCGGCCTGCTGGCCACCTCGGCCGTGGTGTGCGTGGTCGTGCTGCCCTCCCGGATCCGCTCGCTCAACCGGGCGTTCGGCATCGAGAACGTCATCGACCTGCACCGCTTCCTGGGCATCGTCACCGCCGCGCTGGTCCTGGTGCACCTGGCCTGCGTGGTCGCCGCCGACCCCACCAACACCGCGCTGCTGAACTTCGCCTACGCGCCGGGCCGGGCGCAGAACGCCGTGCTGGCCACGGTCGGCCTGATCGCGATCGTCACGCTGGCGATCTGCCGCAAGAAGTTCAACCTGTCCTACGAGTTCTGGCGCACCTCGCACATCGCCCTGGCCGTGCTCATCCTGGTCACCTCGGCCGGGCACATCGTGCTGCTCAACCAGCTGATGACCGACACCGCGTTCACCCTGGTGTTCTACGCGCTGGCGCTGGCCGTCGTGCTGGTGTTCGGCTACCGCTGGATCTGGCGCAACATCTACGACCAGTCCACCGAGTTCCTGGTCCGCGAGATCCGCCTGGAGAACGCCACGGTGGCCACCCTGGTGCTGGAGCCGCGCACCCGGCGCATCGACGGTTCCGGCAGCAGCTGGGCCTTCGCCCCCGGCCAGTTCGCCTGGATCCGGCTGGACCGCTCGGCGACCGGCGAGGAGCACCCGTTCACCATCTCCTCCAGCGCGCACGACGACCTCACCCAGTTCACGATCCGCGGCGCCGGTGACTTCACCCGGCGCATCCGCCGGCTGCAGCCCGGCCAGCCGGTCTGGGTGGACGGCCCGCACGGCGCGTTCACCAGCGACCTGACCAACGCCTCCGCCGGCTTCGTGCTGATGGCGGGCGGCGTCGGCATCACCCCGATGCTCAGCATGGTGCGCACCGCGGCGCACCGGGGCGACCCCCGGCCGTTCCGGCTGGTGGTCGTCGCGAGCGCCCCGGAGGACCTGTTCTTCCGCGAGGAGCTCGCCAACCTGCGCCGCTACATCGACCTCGAGGTGACCGAGGTGCTGCGCCGACCGCGGCCGGACTGGTCCGGGCCGATCGGCGGGATCAACGTCGAGCTGATGACGCTGATCGTGCACGACCTCGGTACGCCGCAGGACCTCGACTACTTCATCTGCGGCCCCCCCGGGATGGTCGACGATGCGATGAACGTGCTGGACGAGATGGCGATCCCCGTCGACCGCGTCCACACCGAGCAGTTCGACTTCGTGTGATCCCCAGCCACCCGACCGGACCGCTCGACCTCGTGTGACTCCCCCGCCACATGACCAGGAAGGCCCCCATGCTCCGCCGAATCCCCCGATTGCTCCGCGTCTCCATCGTGGTCGCGGTGCTGCTCGCCGTCTCGGCGTCGGTCTACCAGACCTGGACGACGGGTAACGCCGGGCTCGGGACCACCCAGACCGCGTTCGGCCCGCTGACCGTCCAGGACCGGAACCTGCTGATCGCGGTCCGGCAGGCCGGGCTGTGGGAGGGGCCGGTCAGCGAGCAGGCCCAGCAGATGGCCAGCAGCGCGGAGGTCAAGGAGGTCGGCGGCAAGCTCGCCGCTGAGCACGCCGAGCTCGACGCCGAGGTCCGCCGGGTCGCCGACCAGCTCGGGGTGATCATCCCGGCCGCGGCCAGCACCACGCAGCAGGCCTGGATGAACCAGATCGCCGCGCAGACCGGGGCCGACTACGACCGCACCTACGTGCAGATCGTCCGCGAGGCGCACGGGACGG
>DASQMQ010000591.1:0-5353 GCA_035645455.1 Pseudonocardia sp. | reverse complement strand
CGCCGGAGCCCTAGGTCCGCGGCCCGGCCGGCTCCTCGTCGTCCGGGCGGTGCCGGGCGCGGCTGGGCTGCACCCGCATCGGCTCGCCGGGCATCTTGGGGTAGTCGGGCGGGTAGGGCATCTCGGCCGGCCCGCGGTCGCGGTCGTCGGCGTCGTACCACTCCAGCGCGGTCTCGATCCCGCCCACCGCGGCGTCCATGTCGGCGTGCGGGTCGCCGCGTTCGGCCAGCAGGCCGGGGACCGTGCGCACGTCGAAGTCCTCGGGCTCGACGTCGGGCAGGGTCTGCCAGGTCACCGGCATCGACACCGTCGCCCGCGGGCGTCCGCGCACCGACCACGCCGAGGCGACCGTGCGGTCCCGGGCGGCCTGGTTGAAGTCCAGGAACACCCGTTCCCCGCGTTCCTCCTTCCACCAGCCCACGGTCGCCTTCGCCGGCAACCGGTCGACGACCCGGCGGGCGACGGCGATGACGGCGTGCCGGACGGCGATGAAGTCCCACTCCGGGCGGATCCGGCAGAACACGTGGATCCCCCGCCCGCCCGAGGTCTTGGGCCAGCCGACCAGCCCGGCCTCGTCGAGCACCTCGCGCAGCACCGCGGCCACCGCGACCGCGTCCGCGAAGTCGGTGCCGGGCTGCGGGTCGAGGTCGATGCGCAGCTCGTCGGGGTGGTCGGGGTCGGCGCGGCGGACCGGCCACGGGTGGAAGTCGAAGGTGCCCATGTTCGCCGCCCAGACGATCACCGCCTGCTCGGTGGGGCACAACGACTGGGCCTTGCGACCGCTGGGGAAGGTGACCTCCGCGGTTTCCACGTAGTCCGGGGCGCCCTTGGGCAGGCGCTTGGAGTAGAACGGCTCGCCGTCCACGCCGTGGGAGTACCGCTTGAGGTTGGTCGGCCGCTCGTGCAGCACCCGCAGCAGCGGTTCGGCGACCGCCCGGTAGTACTCGACCACCTCCCCCTTGGTGATCCCCCGGTCCGGGAACACCACGCGGTCGGCACTGGTCAGGCGCACCTCGCGGTCGCCGTGCGGACCGGGGACGGTGAGCAGCACCGGGGCCGGCTTGGTCGCCACGACGGGGCACGCTACCGGCTACGCTCCTCCCGTGCGCGAACGCTCCGAACCGGACCGCCCGTCCCGGCAGTTCGACGACGAGCTCCTCGGGCTGGACCCGGAGGATCCGGAGGCCCAGGCGTTCGCCGCGCACCTGGACCGGATGCAGCGCCAGCGCCCCGGCTTCACCGTGGAGGGCTACCTGGCCGGGGTCGGCGACTTCGCCGACTCGGCCAACCGGGCCGAGGGCGGGCGGCGCTGGGCCGCGGTCCTCGTCGTGCTGGCCCTGCTCGCGGTGGCCGGCTACCTGGTGTGGGACGCGCTGGTGTTCGTGCTGCACACCTGGACCTGACCTCGGTGGCGGCCCTGTGACGGCGCCGCCGGTGGCGGGCGCGCCGGGTACGGCGGACCTACTCTGGAGAGCATGGATCCCGTCACCGAGCCCGCCCCCAGGGTCGTCAGGTCCGACGCCGAGTGGCGCGCCCAGCTGACCCCCGCCGAGTACCGGGTGCTGCGCCAGGCCGGCACCGAGCCGGCCTGGCGCGGCGAGTACACCGACACCAAGACCGAGGGCGTCTACTCCTGCCGGGCCTGCGGGACCGAGCTGTTCCGCAGCGACACCAAGTTCGAGTCCCACTGCGGCTGGCCGTCGTTCTTCACCCCGCTGGCCGGCGACGCGGTGATCGAGCGGGTGGACACCAGCGGGGGCATGCGCCGGGTGGAGGTCCTCTGCGGGACCTGCCACAGCCACCTCGGCCACGTCTTCTCCGGCGAGGGCTTCGACACCCCGACCGACCTGCGCTACTGCATCAACTCGATCTCGCTGCGGCTGCAGCCGAAGCAGGGTTGATGTTGCGCCCCTCGGGCCTGTCGACGAGAGCTACCGCGCGGTAGACAGGGGCCGTCCGGAACACCGTCGTTCGGAGGACCAGCTGATGCGAGCTTCCCGTCCCCGCCGGCCGAGCGCTGCGCGGACGGTCGTGGGGCTGGCCGCGGCGGCCGCCCTGCTGCTGGTCGGCGCGCCGTCCGCGACCGCCGCCCCGGCCGCGCCGCCGCCGGGCGAGGCCCACCCCGGCTACACGATCGTGGCGCCGGAGCTGGCGCCGCTGACCGTCGACGGCGGCGAGACCCGGGTGCTCGCCGGGGTGCACCGGCACGCCGGGTACCTGATCGAGGTGCCACCGGACTGGAACGGCGAACTGGTCATGTGGGCGCACGGGTTCCGCGGCAACGGGCCCGAGCTGATCGTCGACCCGCCGGCCTACGACCTGCGCGAGCGCTGGATCGGCCAGGGGTACGCCTGGGCCGCGTCGTCCTACGACCGCAACGGCTACGACGTCGCCGCCGGGGTGGAGTCCACCCGGGCGCTGGTCGCCGAGTTCGCCCGGCAGGTCGAGCGTCCGGCGCGGGTGTACCTGGCCGGGGTGTCCATGGGCGGGCACATCACCGCCCGGGCCGTCGAGCAGGACCCCTGGCTCTACGCCGGGGCGCTGCCGATGTGCGGGGTGCTGGGCGATCACGAGCTGTTCGACTACTTCCTGGACTTCCAGCTGGTCGCGGCCGCGCTGGCCGAGGTGCCCGGCGCCTACCCGCCGGGCCCGGACCACGAGCGCGCGGTGCTGCCGCGCATCTACGCCGGGCTGGGCCTGGAGCCGGGGAACCCCGCGGTGCGCACGCCGGAGGCCGAGCAGCTGCGCGCGGCCACGGTGCTGGACTCCGGCGGACCGCGGCCGGGGGCGGAGGCGTCGTTCAGCTACTGGAAGGACTTCCTGTTCGAGCTGGGCGTGCCGGGCGAGGAGCCGACGCCGGTCACCGGTGTCGCCCGCGACCCCGGCGCGGTGGCCGGCAACATCGGCACCGACTACGTCCCGGACCAGCCCGTCGACCTGGACGCGGTGGTCCAGCGGGTGCCGGTCGCCGACGAGCGGGCCCGGGAGACCCGCCGGCTCAACGAGGTCGCGCAGGTCTTCGGCAGGCCGCGGGTCCCGGTGCTCAGCCTGCACGGGCTCGGCGACCTGTTCGTGCCGTTCGCGATGGAGCAGGTCTACGCCGAGGAGGTCGCCGCGGCCGGGCGGGCGGACGACGTCGTGCAGCGGGCGATCCGGGTCACCGGGCACTGCGAGTTCTCCGCGGTCGAGGCCGGTACCGCCTGGGACGACCTGGTGGCCTGGGTGGGGGGCGGTCAGCGGCCGGCCGGCGACGCGGTGGCCGACCCGGCCGCGGTGGCCGACCCGGCCTTCGGCTGCGCGTTCTCCGACCCGGCCGCCTACGCCGCGGCCGGCCCACCGGCGCAGGACGACACCCGCCGCCTCTACGACCCCTGCCCCTGACGGTTACGGCAGGGTGCTGACCAGGTCGCCGGGGGCGACCCGGGGGCCGGTGAAGAACGGGATCTCCTCGCGGACGTGCCGGCGGGCCTCGGTCGCCCGCAGGTCGCGCATCAGGTCGACGATCCGGTCGAGCTGGTCGGCCTCGAAGGCGAGGATCCACTCGTAGTCGCCCAGGGCGAACGCGGGCACGGTGTTGGCCCGGACGTCCGGGTAGCCGCGGGCGGCCTTGCCGTGGTCGGCCAGCATCTGCCGGCGCTCCTCGTCGGGCAGCAGGTACCAGTCCAACGACCGGACGAACGGGTAGACGCAGACGTAGCGCCGGGGCTCCTCGCCGGCGATGAACGCCGGCACGTGGCTCTTGTTGAACTCGGCCGGGCGGTGCAGGGCGACCTGGCTCCACACCGGCGTGCTGGCCCGGCCGACCGCCGTGCTCCGGCGCAGCTGCGCGTACGCCGCCTGCAGGGCCTCGACGTTGTCGGCGTGCCACCAGACCAGGAAGTCCGCGTCGGCGCGCAGGCCGGCGAGGTCGTAGAGCCCGCGGACCTCGACGCCCTTGCCCGGCAGCGCATCCAGGAACTCGGTGAGCTGGGCCCCGGCTGCCGTCCGGTCCTCCCCGAGCGCCCCGGGCGCGGCCCGGAAGACCGACCACATCGTGTACCGGATGGTGCTGTTCAACGCCGCGTAGTCCAGCCGAGCCATGCCCCCCATGCTGCCACCCGCCCCACCCGAACCGCTCCTCCCGGGCCCCGCGCAGCCGGTGACGGTGGTCGCCCGGGTGCTGCCGCGGAGGAGGGCTCCGGCTCAGCGGGCGGGGAGGGGAGCGGGGAGGGGGGTGGTGAGGAAGGTGGTGACGCGGTCGGCGGCGGCCCGGGCGGTGGCGATGCAGGCGGGGACGCCGACGCCGTGCAGCGCCGCGCCGGCGACCGCCAGGCCGTCGGGGAGACCGTCCTCGACCGCGCGGACCCGGTCGGCGTGGCCGACCCCGTACTGCGGCAGCCCCCCGCCCCAGCGCTGGACGTGCACGGCGACCGGGGCCGCGGTGATCCCGGCCAGGACCGCCAGGTCGGCGCGGACCCTGGCGACCAGCTCGGCGTCCTCGACCTGCAGGGTGGCCGCCTCGCCGAACCGGCCGAGGGAGGCGCGCAGGCGGACCAGGCCGTCCGGGGAGAGGTGCGACCACTTCCGGGACGAGTGCGTCACGCCCTTGACCGCGAGCGGCTCACCGGTGGCGATCAGGACGCCGGAGGTGGGCGGGAGGGTGGCGGCGTCGGGGGGCCGGTAGGCCAGCGCCACCACCGCCGACGAGGCCAGCTCGATCCCGGCGGCCGCGGCGGCCTGGGCGGGCGCGATCGGGCCGAGCAGCCGGGCCACCGCCGGCGCCGGCACGGCGAGCACCACGGCGTCGACGTCGAGGGCCTCCGGGGCGGTGGTCGGGCCGAGGACCAGCCGCCACCCGCCCTCGGCGCGCTGCTCCACGGCGCGGACGGTGGTGCGGAGGCGGATCTGCGCCCCGGCCGCGGCGACCAGCGCGTCGAGCAACCGGGTGTAGCCGCCGCGGACGGCACCGAACACCGGGCCGCGGGGTGGGGCACCCGGCCTGTCGGTGGGCGGGCCGGCCGGTCCGTCGGCGGGGACGGCGCCGGTGGCGCGGTCGGCGGCAGCGGTGAGCGACGGTGCTCCGGCGTCGAGTGCGGCGGCCAGCGCCGGGTTGGTGGTCCGCAGGCCCAGCGCGTCCACCCGGCCGGCGTAGACCCCGCCCAGCAACGGATCGGCCAGCCGGTCCACCAGGTCGTCGCCGAACCGCTCGCGCAGCAGCCCGCCCACCGCGACGTCGCCGCCGGGTTCCCAGCGCAGCGGGCGACCGGGTTCGGCGGCCACGGCGGCCAGCGCGTCGGGCGGCAGCAGGCCGTCCAGCCGGGCGGCGCTGGTGGGCACGCCGAGCAGGGTGCCGCCGGGCAGCGGCTGGGTCCGG
>DASQMQ010000590.1:0-2153 GCA_035645455.1 Pseudonocardia sp. | reverse complement strand
ACCGGGCTCTCTGATGACCTCCGCGATCGTCCTGGGCGGGGGGATCTCCGGCCTGGCCGCGGCCCACCGGCTCGGCCGGGCCGGGGTCGCGGTGACCCTGGTCGAGGGGTCCGACCAGCTCGGCGGGCTGGGCACGTTCTTCGCCCGCGAGGGCCGCTCGGTCGAGCGGTTCTACCACTGCGTGATGCCCACCGACGAGCACCTGCTGCCGCTGCTCGACGAGCTCGGCCTGAAGTCCACGGTGGGCTGGAAGCCGACCACGATGGGCATGGTCGTCAGCGGCCGGCGGTACCCGTTCAACACCGCCGTCGACCTGCTCCGGTTCACCCCGCTGACGCTGGTGCAGCGGCTGCGCTTCGGCGTGGTCTCGCTGCTGCTGCGGTACCTGGGCCGCGGGCGCGACCTGGACAACCTGCGCATCGAGGACTGGCTGCGCAGGCTCTACGGCGACGTCATCTGGAACCGGATGTTCCAGCCGATGTTCGGCTCCAAGTTCGGCGAGGCCTTCGGCGACGTGCCGGCGCTGTACCTGTGGCAGCGGCTGGGCCGGGAGAAGAACGTGGCCACCCGCGGCTACCCGGCCGGCGGCTACGAGTCGATCATCGCCGGGCTGCGGGCGTCGATCGAGGGGGCCGGCGGCCGGATCCTGACCGGCACCCCGGTGTCCGCGCTGTCCGCCGACGGCGAGGGCGTCTCGGTCACCCTCGGCTCCGGCGAGCGGATCGCCGCCGACTGGGCGATCTCCACGCTGCCGCTGCCGGTGCTGCGCAGCATCGCCGACACCGGCCTCGCCCCGGCGCTGCCGACCGTCTCGCTGGAGTACCAGGGCGTGGTGAACGCGCTGTTCTTCCTGCGCAAGCGGCTCGACGGCAACTACTGGGCGCCGGTGCTGGACTCCGGCACCGAGTTCGACGGCGTCATCGAGATGTCCGAGCTCAGCGGCCCGCACGACGGGCTGCACCTGGTGTACGCGATGCACTACTGCACACGCGACGACGAGCTGTTCGCCCGGCCCGAGGCGGAGATCGCCGAGCGCTGGACGCGGCAGCTGCTGGCCACCTACCCGGACCGCATCGGCCCCGACGACGTCGCCGAGGTCCACGTGTTCCGGGCCCCGTTCGTCGAGCCGGTGTACCCGCTGGGCTACGCGGCGGCCAAGCCGGCCGACGAGGTGCCCGGCACCCGGCTGCTGCTGGCCACCACCGCGCAGGTGTACCCGGAGGTGACGAGCTGGAACTCCAGCACCGGCCTGTCCGGGCGCGTGGTAGACCGGTTGTTGGCGCGGGACCGCGCGCGGCGGCCCGCGGGCGGCGACCCGGACCCGGCGCAGCCGGTGGACCGGGAACCCACCCACAGCGAGGCGTCCGCCTGATCGGGGACGCACGTCCGGGGGCAGCGTCGCCCGGAGATCGGTATCTCGAGGGGAAGTTCTTCGTGACAGGCACGGCGCAGGGTGCGCCCCAGCACGATCGGGTGAGGTCGGGTCCGCGATGAGTGACACTCCGCGTCCGTCCCGGGCCCACCGCATAGGCTCTCTGATCATGGGCGAGAAATTCGGCTCCCGCCTGCCCGCGGACGAGTCGACCGGCGCCGAGCAGGTGCCGACCGAGCGGCCGGGCGCCGACCCGGCCGCTCCGGTGGACCGCGCGGCGGAGCCGGCCGCCCGGCCCGCACCGCGGCCTTCGCCGGCCCCCCGGCCGGCGACCGGCACCGTCGCGGTCCCGCCGCCGACGCCGACGGGCACCGCCGCCGGGACACCGAACGGTGCCCCGTCGGTGTCGACCGACGGCGGGTCCGCCAACGGCGGCCCGGCGCCGTCTCCGGCACCGGCGGGTGCGAACGGGGCATCGGCGCCGGCAGTCGACGTGCCGGGGTCCGCGGGCCCGGCAGGCACCGCAGCGGCCGGGAACGGCTCGACCGGCGCGTCCGGGACCGCCGGCCGCGCCGAGGACGACCACGGGGTGCAGGTCCTGAAGGACGAGGGCCGCCCGGCCCTGGCGACCGCCGCCACCCCGGCGCCGGTTGCTCCGCGGGCGGCCCCGCCGGCGACGAGCGGCTCCGCCCCGGCCCCGCCGGTCGGCAGGCCGGCCACGCCGCCCCCGACCGGCTCGTCCGCGGGCCCGCCCGCCCCGGCGGGTTCCGCCCAGCCTCCG
>DASQMQ010000589.1:0-5231 GCA_035645455.1 Pseudonocardia sp. | reverse complement strand
AGCAGCTCGGCGGCCTTGGCGGCGGTGGTCGTCACGTCGGCCAACGTAGCGGCCCGGGGCGGTCGGTGGCGCGGGCCGACCACTGCTGCGGGGTGATCCGCCCGGCGCTGCCGTCAGCGGTAGCGCAGCACAGCCGCGACGACGTCGTGCGCCGCCGGCGGCTCACCGGCCGGCACGATCCGCTGGTCGGCCTGCGGGAGGGACCCCTCGGTGATGAGGGACCCCTCGGTGATCAGGTGCATGGTGACCACCGGTCCCCGGGCGGCGAACGCGCGCTCCGACAGCTGGACGACGCGCAGTGGCCGGTGGGAGGTCGGGGAGGCGATCAGGTCACCTCGCGTCCGGTCCGGCGCTGCAGCGCCGCGTAGCCGGCCGTGCCGAGGAACAGCACGATGCCGACGACCGCCAGCCAGAACAGGCCCTCGATCACCACGCCGAGCACGGTGACCACCAGCCAGGCGGCGAGCAGGAGGAGCAGGATCTTCATCATCGTTGTTTCCCCTTGTCTCGATGGTGCGGGTCTCGATGGTGCGGGTCTCGAAGGTGGGGGTCTCGAAGGTGGGGGCGAGGAGGGTCACTCGGGCTCGGCGGCGCTCTCGGCCTCGCGGGGGGACCGGCTGGTGCCGGCCCGGGCGACCCGGACGAGCCACGGCACGATCAGCATCGCGGTGAGCAGCCCGAGCCCGGCCGGGCCCGCCCAGAGCGCGATCGGGTGTGCGACGACCAGGACGACCAGCAGCAGCACCAGCACCATGACGTGCGCCGTGGCGAGCGGGAACCAGCCCGGCGCCAGCAGCCGCGGGGTGGACGGCAACGCCGACCGGGCGAACCTCGTGGCCAGATCGGGATCGCTGCGCAGGTCGTCCTCGATCCCGGCGAGGATCCGTCGCTCCTGTGGCGAGAGCGTCATGTCCGACCTCCTCCGGTCGCCGTGCTGTCGGAACCTCACGTCGAGGACTGCAGTGGTCCGACCACCGCAGTCGCACATCGGTGCGTGCTGTCGCGCATCCCGCGACCCGGACGTCACGGCTCGGGGATCGGCGTGCTGAGCGGTGATGCTCGAACCAGACTGGCTCGCCCGGCGCCCGACGACCATCGGGCCTGACCCCCACATCGCCGTGGCCCGCGGGGGCCGGTCCCCACCGGGTCGGCGATACTCGTCCGGTGCAGGCCGCCGAGGTGATGTCCGCGATCCGCGACCAGGTGGCGGCCGGCCGCGTCCCCGGCGCGGTCGTGGGGGTGCGTCACCGCGGGGAGACGACGGTCGAGGCCACCGGGGTGACCGCACCCGGCGCGGCCGAACCGGTGCGGGCCGACAGCGTGGTGCGCATCAGTTCCATGACCAAGCCGATGGTCGCGGCGCTGACCCTGCTCCTGGTGCAGGACGGAGTACTGGCGCTCGACGACCCGGTCGAGCGCTTCCTGCCCGAGCTGGCCGACCGCCGCGTGCTCCGTCGCCTGGACGGGCCGGTGGACGACACCGTGCCCGCGGATCGGGCCGCCACCGTCGAGGACCTCCTCACCCTGCGGATGGGCTTCGGCTGGGTGTTCGAGGCCGACTGCCCGGCCGCCGCCCGGGCGGTGGAGCTCGAGCTCGGGTTCGGCCCGCCCGACCCGGGCGGCCCGCCCCCGCCCGACGAGTGGGTGGCCCGCTTCGCGACCCTGCCGCTGCTCGAGCAACCGGGCGCGGTGTGGC
This sequence comes from Pseudonocardia sp., assembly GCA_035645455.1. GTDB lineage: Bacteria > Actinomycetota > Actinomycetes > Mycobacteriales > Pseudonocardiaceae > Pseudonocardia. The sequence goes on along the minus strand of DASQMQ010000589.1, from coordinate 3,535 downwards.
GCTACGAGCTCGGGTTCGCGGTCCTCGGCGTGGTGCTGGCCCGGGCCGCCGGTCGGTCCCTGGACGCGCTGCTGGCCGAGCGGCTGACCGGGCCGCTGGGCATGGCCGGCACCGCCTTCGTCGCCGCCCCCGGCCGGCTGCTCCCCGCGCACGTCCGGGACGGGGACGGTCTGGCGCTGTTCGACGGCGTGGCCGACAGCCGCTGGCTGGCCCCGCCCGCGTTCCCGGACGGCCGCGGCGGGCTGGTGTCCACCGCGCGCGACCTGCTCGCCTTCGCCGGGATGCTGCTCGACGGCGGCGGCGACCTGCTGACCCCGGCATCGGTGGCGGCGATGACCACCGACCACCTCACCCCGGAGCAGCGGCAGGGCCCGTCCGCGGCCACTTTCCTGGACTCGGGCGGCTGGGGCTACGGCCTGGGCGTGACCGCCACACCGGTCGGTCGCCGCTACGGCTGGGCGGGCGGCCTGGGGACCCTCTGGTACTCCTGGCCCGACCACGATCTCGCCGCGGTCCTGCTGACCCAGGTCCTGCCGCCCGAGGCGGCGGTGTTCGACGCGTTCACCCGGACGATGCAGCGCATGCTCGCCGGTTGACGCCCGCCGTCGTCGCGCCACCCGGCCGTGGGGCGCGGCCCGGGTGACGTCCTGGACCCGCCGACCGAGGCTACGACCGTGGACGGCATCCCAGCCCCGCCGGGCGCGGGTGCTCAGACCAGGTCGCTGCGGCTCAGGATGCCGACGAGCACCCCGCCGTCCACCACGGGCAGGACGCGCAGGCCGCGGTCGGCCACCAGCGTGCGCGCCGCCCCGAGCGTGGCGTCGAGGTCGATGCTGATCGCGCCCCGGGTCATCACCCGGCCCACGGTCGCGTCCGTCCGCCGCGCGGCGAGCAGGTCCGCCTCGCTGATCATCCCGACCAGCCGGGCACCCTCCTCGACCACGGGGAGCGAGGTGTGCCGCTCGCGCAGCATCAGCTCCCCGGCCAGGGCCACCGGGTCGGCCGGGGTCACCGAGACGACCGGGGTGGACATCACCTCGCGCACCGGGGTGCTGCCCGCCGGCCGCGAGCGGGCCCGCCGCTGCCGGGCGAGGACGTGCAGCGCGTCGTCCCCGTCGGTGCCGCGCTCGGCGCCGCGGTCGGCGCCCAGCAGCCGGCCCAGGCTGCCCTTCCGCGGGGTGGCCGCGGTGCCGCGCAGCAGGTCGCCGCGGGTGACGACGCCGATCAGCCGCCCGCGCTGCACCACCGGCAGCACCCGTAACTGCCCGCTCTGGGCGAGCCGCGGAGCGACCGAGGAGACGTTGGCGGTCGCCGGCATCGAGACCACGTCCGGGTTCATGATCTCGGCCACCGGGATGCGCTCGTCGGCGTCGAGCCCCTGTTCGTCGTGCTCCTCGTGGTACCGGATCACGTCGAGCAGGCTGACCATGCCGACCAGCCGGAACGTGGAGTTGATCACAGGCAGCGCGCTGAACCCGTAGCCGGTCATCCGGTCGACGGCCACGGCCACCGACTCGTCGGCGCGCACGGACACCACGCGGCTGGTCATCAGATCACGGACGAGGCGGGCCACTCCCGTCAATCTATCCGTAGCCGGCCGACTACAGAACCTCTGCGCGGTGCCGCGACGCGTCGGTCCCGGAAATCCACGACGGCTGCCGGGCCGCCCGGGCAGAGTGTGCCCATGGACGACCGAGAGACCGCTCCGCCCCCCACGACCGACGTCCTCGTGATCGGTTCCGGGGCGGCCGGCCTGTCCGCGGCGTTGGCCGCCGCGGTGGGGGGTGCCCGCGTAGTGCTGCTGGAGGCGGCCGACCGCTGGGGCGGCACGACCGGGGTGTCCGGCGGCCAGGCCTGGATCCCCGGCCACCACCACGGCCCCGCCGAGGACCCCGACGACGTGCTGGCCTACCTGCTGGCGCACACCGCGGGCCGGGATCCGGAACTGCTGCGCGCGTTCGTGTTCGCCGCCCCCCGGATGGCAGCCTTCGTCGAGCGGTTCTCGCCGGTCCGCTGGCAGCCGATGTCCGCGCCGGACTCGTTCGCCGACGGGCGGTCCGGCCGCAACCTCGACGTCGCGCCGGTGGCCACCGGCGAGCTGGGTCCGTGGGCGGAGATCGGCTGGCCGCCGCCGTACCCCCCGCTGCTGACCAACGCCGAGGTGGAGCGGCTCGGACTGATGATCGGCGGCGAGCTGCCGGCGGAGCTGCTGGCCCGCCGGGCGGCGGCCGGCGAGGTCGCGCTGGGTGCCGGGCTGGTGGTCGGGCTGCTGCACGGCTGCCGGACGGCCGGGGTCTCGCTGCACCGCGGGCGGCGGGTCACCGGGCTGCTGCGTCGGGCCCACGGCGGCGTGGCCGGGGTGCGCACCCCGGCCGGTGACGTCCGGGCCACCCGGGGCGTGGTGCTCGCCTGCGGCGGGTTCGAGCACGATCCGCGGCTGGGCCCGGACCTGCTCGGCCCGGCGGCCCGGAACCCGGTCTCGCCGCCGGTCAACACCGGCGACGCGCTGCGCCTGGCCACCGCGGTCGGGGCCGCGCCGGCCCACCTCGACGAGAGCTGGGGATGGCCCGTCCTCGCCGACCCGTACGCGCACTGGCCGGGGTCCGACGTCGCGCGGCCGGCGCTGGTGATCGCCGAGCGGATGCTGCCCGGGGTGATCTGGGTGAACGCTGCCGGGCGCCGGTTCGTCGACGAGTCCAGCCACAACTGCGCGCTCGCCCTCACCGGGACCGACCCGGCCACCGGCCGCCCGCGCAACCAGCCGGCCTGGGCGATCGCCGACGCCGGCTACCGCGAGCGCTACCCGCTGGCCGGCGTGGCCCCGGGGACGCCGCTGCCACCCTGGGTGCGCACCGCCGACACGCTCGCCGACCTGGCCGTCGCCACCGGCATCGACGCCGACGGCCTGGTCACCACCGTGGCCCGGTTCAACGCCGGCGCCGCGGCGGGCACCGACCCGGACTTCGGCCGGGGCACCACCCCCTACGACCGGGCCGGCGGCGACCCGACCGCGCCGCACCCGAACCTCGGCCCGCTCGCCCGCGGCCCCTTCCACGCCGTGCCGGTGCACGTCGGGACGGTCGGCACCAAGGGCGGACCGCGCACCGACGCGTCAGCCCGGGTGCTGGACCGCGACGACCAGCCGGTCCCCGGGCTGTACGCCGCGGGCAACGCCATGGCCGCGGTGATCGGGCCGGGCACTGTCTCGCCCGGCGCCACCATCGGATCCGCCCTGACCTGGGGCTGGATCGCCGGCTCCGACCTGGGCGGCTGAACCGCCCGGCCGGCGATGCTGACCGGCCGCACAGGTGATCCGCGCGGCTCGCGGTGCCGGGCGGTGGGCCGGTGGGAGATCCTCGTGGGTGGGGGGAGGTGGTGGTCGTGCCGGAGCGCGGGGACGGCGGGACCGAACCCCTGCCCGGTCGATCGCGGTGGGCCGGGCTGGGTCGGTTCGTCGGGCGCAGCACCGTGGGCGGGATCGTGCTCGCCGGCTGCGCGACCGGGTTCTTCCTGCTCACCGCGGCGGTCACCGGCG
>DASQMQ010000588.1:0-10611 GCA_035645455.1 Pseudonocardia sp. | reverse complement strand
CTCGTACGCGGTCCGCAATGAGCCGACCAGCACCGCCATCGCCACCCGAGGAGTACCCCACCGTGAAGAGCACCGTCGAGCGGCTGAGCCCGACGCGGGTCCGGATCAACGTCGAGGTGCCGTTCGACGAGCTCAAGCCCGACTTCGACCGCGCCTACAAGACCATCGCCCAGCAGGTCCGGGTGCCCGGGTTCCGCCCGGGCAAGGTCCCGGCCCGCATCATCGACGCCCGGCTCGGCCGCGGCGCGGTGCTGGAGCAGGTGGTCAACGAGGCCGTCCCGGCCAAGTACACCGACGCCGTCTCCGCCTCGGAGAACGTCACCCCGATCGGCCGCCCGGACATCGAGGTCACCGAGATCGCCGACGGCGACAAGCTCGCCTTCACCGCCGAGGTCGACGTCCGCCCCGAGATCACCCTGCCCGACCTGGGCTCGATCGCGGTGTCCGTGGACGACGTCGAGGTCACCGACGAGTCCGTGGACGAGCAGCTGGAGAACCTGCGCGCCCGGTTCGGCACGCTGACCGGTGTCGACCGGCCGGCCGCCCAGGACGACTTCGTCATGATCGACCTGTCCGCCACTGTGGACGGCGAGCCGGTCGAGGAGGCCCAGACCAGCGGGTTCTCCTACCAGGTCGGCCAGGGCGGGCTGATCGACGGCATCGACGAGGCCATCGAGGGGCTGTCCGCGGGCGAGTCGGCCACCTTCACCTCGCGGCTGGTGGCCGGCGAGTTCGCCGACCGCGACGCCGAGGTCTCGGTGACCGTCACCGCGGTCAAGGAGCGCCAGCTGCCCGACGCCGACGACGAGTTCGCCCAGCTGGCCAGCGAGTTCGACACCCTCGACGAGCTGACCGCGGACCTGCGCACCCGGCTGGGCCGGGTGCGCAGGATGGAGCAGGTCACCCAGGCCCGGGACAAGGTCCTGGACGCCATCGTGGACGCCACCGAGGTGCCGCTGCCCGAGGGCGTGGTCAAGGCCGAGGTGGACAACGCCGTGCACGACGCCATCCACGGCTTCGACCACGACGAGGAGAAGTTCGCCGAGTTCCTCGGCACCCAGGGCCGCTCCCGCGAGGAGTTCGACACCGAGACCCGGGAGGCCGCCGAGAAGTCGGTGCGCACCCGGCTGGTGCTCGACGCGCTGGCCGACGCCGAGCAGGTCTCGGTGAACGACCAGGAGCTCACCGAGCGGATCGTGTTCCAGGCCCAGCAGTACCAGATGCCGCCCGAGGAGTTCGTCCAGCGGATCCAGCAGGCCGGCCAGCTCGGCGCCATCTACGCCGACGTGCGGCGCAGCAAGGCGCTGATCGCGGCGGTCCGCGCGGCCACCGTGACCGACGCCGCCGGCCAGCCGGTCGACCTGTCCGACCTGCTCGGCGAGGACGAGGCGACCGAGGTGCCGGAGGCGGTCGAGGACGCGACCGCGGAGGAGACCGCGGCCGTCGAGGCCGCCGACGCCGAGGCCGCGAACACCGACACCGACACCGCCGCCGACGCCGACACCGGGTCCGACGCCGCCGGCGACGCCACGACCGACTCCGACGAGAGCGCCGGGGAGCCGGCCGGGGACGCCCCCGGGAAGCGCACCGCCAGCGCCTGAGCGCGGCCGGTCGGCCCGGCGCGACCCGGACGACAACCTCAGAGCGAACAACGCGGCCGCACGCGGCGGGGGGCACGTCCCGCCGCGTAGGGTCGGAGCCACAACCACCGCGAGCTGACCAGCAAAGGCAGGACGAGTTGACCGAGCCGGCGAGATCGTCGATCGACCCGTTCCAGCACCCGGCAGCCGCACCCGTCAACGCGACCGACGAGCGTCAGCAAGGAGGGCTCGTGAGCCCACAGGACAATCCCTTCGGAGCAGCCATGCGGCGGGGCGCTGCGCCCACGTCCATGACGCTGTCCGACTCGGTGTACGAGCGGCTGCTGCAGCAGCGGATCATCGTGCTGGGCCAGCAGGTCGACGACGACATCGCCAACCGCATCGCCGCGCAGATGCTGCTGCTCTCGGCCGAGGACCCGCACGCCGACATCGCCCTCTACATCAACTCGCCCGGCGGTTCGGTGACCGCGGGCATGGCCATCTTCGACACGATGGAGTTCATCGAGTGCGACGTGGCCACCTACGCGATGGGGCTGGCCGCGTCGATGGGCCAGTTCCTGCTGTCGGCCGGCGCCCGCGGCAAGCGCTACGCGCTGCCGCACTGCCAGATCCTCATGCACCAGCCCTCGGCCGGGGTCGGCGGCACCGAGTCCGACATCTCGATCCAGGCCGAGCTGTTCAAGCGGCACAAGCGCGAGATGGCCGAGCTGATCGCCGGGCACACCGGCCAGACCGTGGAGAAGATCGTCGCCGACTTCGACCGGGACCGTTGGTTCTCCGCCCAGGAGGCCCTCGAGTACGGCTTCGTCGACCACGTGATCTCCCGCGCCGGGCAGTTGCCGGACGCGGTCAGCGAGAACGGGAACGGGAGCGCCCGATGAGTTTCCAGATGCCCGGTGGAGGCGCGCCGCAGGGCGCGCAGAGCCGGTACGTGCTGCCCTCGTTCGTGGAGCGCACGAGCTACGGGGTCAAGGAGTCCAACCCCTACAACAAGCTGTTCGAGGAGCGCATCATCTTCCTCGGCGTGCAGATCGACGACGCGTCGGCCAACGACGTCATGGCGCAGCTGCTGTGCCTGGAGTCGGCCGACCCGGACCGCGAGATCAGCATGTACATCAACTCGCCCGGCGGGTCGTTCACCTCGCTGATGGCCATCTACGACACCATGCAGTTCATCCGCCCGGACATCCAGACGGTCTGCCTCGGGCAGGCCGCCTCGGCCGCGGCGGTGCTGCTGGCGGCGGGCACCCCGGGCCGGCGGCTCGCCGTGCAGAACGCCCGGATCCTGATCCACCAGCCGGCCACCGAGGGCTTCTACGGCCAGGTGTCGGACCTGGAGATCCAGGCCGCGGAGATCTCCCGGATGCGCAAGCTGCTGGAGTCCACGCTGGCCAAGCACAGCGGGCGCACGCCCGAGCAGGTCCGCGAGGACATCGAGCGGGACAAGATCCTCACCGCGACGGAGGCCAAGGAGTACGGCATCGTCGACGAGATCATCCAGAGTCGCAAGCTCTCCGCGGTCTGACCTCCCGGTCGGGCAGCAGGTTCTTCCAGCACAGGCAGGTCGATGGTGCCGGGACCGCGAGGTCCCGGCACCGACCGCCCGCCGACACGACCGCAATCTCGGGGCGGCTGATGCTCCCCGGTGGGCGTGTTCGACGGGTAACGTCACGAGGGCGCACCTACCCGGACCCGCCGGACGGGGCCGCGCCAGATGGGATATGAGGTCTGCACTCATGGCACGCATCGGCGATGGCGGTGACCTGCTCAAGTGCTCGTTCTGCGGCAAGAGCCAGAAGCAGGTCAAGAAACTGATCGCCGGCCCCGGCGTGTACATCTGCGACGAGTGCATCGATCTGTGCAACGAGATCATCGAGGAAGAACTGGCCGAGGCCGGTGAGGTCAAGCTCGACGAGCTGCCCAAGCCCGCCGAGATCCACGAGTTCCTCGACCAGTACGTGGTGGGCCAGGCCCAGACCAAGCGCACGCTCTCGGTGGCGGTCTACAACCACTACAAGCGCATCCAGGCCGGCGACAAGGGCCGCGGCCCGGACGGCGACGGCGTCGAGCTGGCCAAGTCGAACATCCTGATGCTCGGCCCGACCGGCTGCGGCAAGACCTACCTGGCGCAGACCCTGGCCAAGCTGCTCAACGTCCCGTTCGCGATCGCCGACGCGACCGCCCTCACCGAGGCCGGCTACGTCGGCGAGGACGTCGAGAACATCCTGCTCAAGCTCATCCAGGCGGCGGACTACGACGTCAAGCGGGCCGAGACCGGGATCATCTACATCGACGAGGTCGACAAGATCGCCCGCAAGTCGGAGAACCCGTCGATCACCCGTGACGTCTCCGGCGAGGGCGTCCAGCAGGCCCTGCTGAAGATCCTGGAGGGCACCACCGCGAGCGTCCCGCCGCAGGGCGGCCGCAAGCACCCGCACCAGGAGTTCATCCAGATCGACACGACGAACGTGCTGTTCATCGTGGCCGGTGCGTTCGCCGGGCTGGAGAAGATCATCGGTGACCGGGTCGGCCGGCGCGGGTTGGGCTTCGGCGCCGAGATCCGCTCCAAGAACGACCTGGACGCGGCCGAGAGCTTCGGCGACACCATGCCCGAGGATCTGATCAAGTTCGGGCTGATCCCGGAGTTCATCGGCCGGCTGCCGGTGGTGGCCTCGGTGACCTCGCTGGACAAGGAAGCCCTGGTCAAGATCCTCACCGCGCCGCGCAACGCGCTGGTCAAGCAGTACTGCAAGCTCTTCGAGATGGACGGCGTGGAGCTGGAGTTCACCGAGGACGCGCTGGAGGCGGTGGCCGACCAGGCCATCCTGCGCGGCACCGGCGCCCGCGGCCTGCGGGCGATCATGGAGGAGGTCCTGCTCCCGGTGATGTACGACATCCCCAGCCGCGACGACGTGGCCAAGGTGGTCGTCACCGAGCAGACCGTGCGCAGCAACGTCAACCCGACGATCGTGCCGCGCACCCCGGCCCGCCGGGAGCGCCGGGACCGCTCCGCCTAGTACCCGCCCCGCCTGGTACCCGCGTCGAACGGGACCTCCGCCGCACCCAGCGGCCGAGGTCCCGTTCGTGCTTTGCGGGGTTCCCCGGCCGGGGCGGTAGCTGGTGATCAAGATCGCGGCGATGTGCGGGACCTGACCGCGCCAGCGGGCGGTCGCCGCCGACCGCGGTTAGGGTCGGGCGGTGAGTGAGAGCAGCGACGCCAAGGCCATGTCCGTGTGGGTCACCGCAGTTGCCCGGGAGCTGGGCCTGGAGGAGGCCGTGGAGAGCCCGGCCAGTGTCGACATGGTGCTGGACCTGACCTCCGACGTGGCACACGGCGTCAGCCGTCCGGCCGCACCGGTGACCGCGTTCCTGATCGGGGTGGCCGCCGGCCGCGCCGACGACCCGGCGGTGGCGGCCCGCGACTACGCCGGCAAGATCGCCAAGCTGGCCCAGGGCTGGGACGCCGACACCGACCGCGCCGTCCCCGCCAACGACCAGTCCCAGCGCGCCTGACCCACCCGTCGAGAACGAACTCGCCGTGATCGACAAGGCCTGTTGATCACGGCGAGTTCGTTCTCGACGGTCGGTCTTTCGACCGAGCCGGGTCGGGACTTCGGCCGATCCGGTGCGGCGGGCTGCGGGCCAGGGTCGGGCGGTGGCCGAAACCGTCGCGTTCCGCGTTCCCGCCCGGCCGCGGATCGTCGCCCTCGACGTCCTGCGCGGCTTCGCGTTGTGCGGGATCCTGCTGGTCAACGTGCGCCCGATCGCCGCGGCGAGCGGGCCGGCGCCCGCGGACCCGGCCTGGTTGGGGTTGCTGGTCCACGACCGGTTCTACCCGATCTTCGCGCTGCTGTTCGGCGTCGGGTTCGCGCTGCTGGTCGACTCGGCCGCGGCCCGGACCGCCCGGCCGCGGGTCGTGCTGCTGCGCCGGTTGCTGGCGCTGCTGGCCATCGGGCTGGTGCACCGCTACGCCCTCTGGGGCGGGGACATCCTGACCGTCTACGCCGTGCTCGGGCTGGTGGTGCTGCTGCCGTCCACCTGGCTGCCGAGGTGGGCCGTGGCTGCTCTCGCGGCGGTCATCGTCGTCGTCACCGTCGTGTCCGGCGGCGGGTTCCTGCTGATCGCCGGGCTGTTCCTGGCCGGTGCGGCACTCGTCCGGTTCGGGGTGGTCGACCGGATCGAGCGGTCGGCGTCGGTCCCGGCGCTGCTGGGTGCGGCGTTCGCGGTCCTGGCGGTGCCGGCGGTGTGGTGGCAGGCGACGGCCGGCGGTGACGAGCTGGCGGCCAGCCACGCGAGTGAGGTGGCCGGCCTGCTGATCGCCGGGGTCTACGGGTGCGCGCTGCTGGTCCTGCTGCACACGCCGCTGCGGCCGGTGCTGGTCGCCCTGTTCACGCCGCTGGGCCGGATGGCGCTGACCAACTACCTGTCCGCGACGGTCCTGGTGCTGCTGGTGGTCGCGGGCGTCGGGTATCCGCAGCGGTGGTCGTTCACGGTGGTGGCGACCATCACCGGTACGGTCCTCGCGCTGCAGTGGGCGTGGTCGGCGCGGTGGCTGCGCCACCACCGGCAAGGTCCGCTGGAGTGGCTGTGGCGCTGGGCCACCTGGGCCCGCCGCCCCGCCCCGCCGGTCAGGCGGTCACGTTGACCTCGGCGACGACCTTGGTCGGTCGCAGCCGGACCAGCAGTTCGCCGGGCACCCCGTTGCGCTTCCCGAACTCCTCGGCCCGCTCGGCGCCCATGTAGCGGGCGGCGATGGTGGTCGCCGACGCCAGCAGCTCGGCCGGGTCCTCCGAGACCGTCGCCACGCCCTGGACCTGCACGAAGCTGTAGGGCGGGGTCTCGTCGTCGACGCACACCGCCAGCCGCGGATCGCGGCTGACGGCCCGCCCCTTCGCGGTGCCCTTCCCGGTGTTGAACAGCAGGTCGTCGCCGTCGAGGACGAACCAGACCGGCGCCACCAGCGGCCGGCCGTCGGCGGCCACGAAGCCGAGCTTGCCGGTGCGGGTGCCGGCGGACAGGAACGCGCGGATCTCGGGGGAGAGCACGGGGTCGGTCACGGCGGCGAGCCTAGGTCGCGAGGATCCGCACCGGTGCGGCACCGCTCGATTGCGCAGACCGGGCCGCGGTGGTGTCGTGGTGGGCGATGAGGGAGGCGACATGACGACTGGAGCCGGTCCGGCGGCGCACGCCGAGGACACCACCGGGCGGGGCGACGGTGGAGGAGACGGTGCAGGTGACAGCGCCCTGCGCGAGATCGAGCAGCGGGTGCTCTGGCTGGCGACGGCGATGGTGGACCACGCCAACCGGGTGCGGCCCAACCCGACCGGGCTCAAGGTGGGCGGGCACCAGGCGTCCAGCGCGTCGATGGTCACGATCATGACCGCGCTGTGGTTCGAGCACCTGCGCGCCGCCGACCGGGTCTCGGTCAAGCCGCACGCCTCGCCGGTCCTGCACGCGATCAACTACCTGCTCGGCGACCTGGACGAGGCCCACCTGACCACCCTGCGCTCGTTCGGCGGGCTGCAGGCCTACCCGTCGCGGTCCAAGGACCCCGACACCGTCGACTACTCCACCGGCTCGGTCGGCATCGGCGCCACCGCGCCGATCTGGGGCGCGCTGTCGCGCCGCTACGTCGACTCGCACCTGGGCGGGGCCGGGTCCGGCCGGCAGTACTCGCTGGTCGGGGACGCCGAGCTGGACGAGGGCGCGGTCTGGGAGGCGGTGCTCGACCCGATGGTCGCCGAGCTGGGCGAGGTCGTCTGGATCATCGACCTGAACCGGCAGTCGCTGGACCGGGTGGTGCCCAACATCGGGGCCACCCGGCTGCAGGGCATGTTCGCCGCGGCCGGCTGGCAGGTGCTCACGGTCAAGTACGGGCGGCTGCTGGAGGAGCTGTTCGCCCGCCCCGGCGGGGCGGCGCTGCGGGCGCGCATCGACGCCATGCCCAACCCGGAGTACCAGCGGCTGCTGCGCTGCACCGCCGAGCAGCTGCGCGAGCGGCTGCCCGACGGCGACGCCGGGCTGGCCGAGCTGCTCGCGTCCCTGGACGACGACGCCCTGCACGCGGCGTTCCGCAACCTGGGCGGCCACGACCTGCCCGCCCTGCGCGAGGCGTTCGCCGCGATCGACGACACCCGCCCGACGGTGGTGTTCGCCTACACCGTGAAGGGCTACCACCTGCCCACCGAGGGGCACCCGCAGAACCACTCCTCGCTGCTCACCGAGGTGCAGATCGGCGAGCTGGCGACCCGTTCGGGGGTGGCGCCGGACGCCCCGTGGCAGCGGTTCGACGCCGGGTCGGCGGCCGGCGAGCTGTGCGCCGCGGTGGCCCGGCGACTGCGCCGGGAGCCGGTCCGCAGCACCCCCGTCGGCGATCTGCCGGTGGACATCGGGCGCACCCCGTCGGGCACCACGACCACGCAGGCCGCGCTCGGGCGCACCCTGCTCGACCTGACCCGCTCGGCGCCCGACGTGGCGAAGCGGATCGTCACGCTCTGCCCGGACGTCAGCTCCTCGACCAACCTGGGCGGCTGGGTCAACAAGGTCGGTGTGTGGTCGGCCGCCGAGCGCCACGACTGGTTCGCCGACGACCCGGAGACGATCCTGCACTGGCGGGAGAAGCCCACCGGCCAGCACCTGGAGCTGGGTATCGCCGAGGGCAACCTGGTCGGGCTGCTCGGCGAGCTGGGCGCGACCTGGTCGCGGTGGGGCGAGCCGCTGCTGCCCATCGGGGTGCTCTACGACCCGTTCGTCGAGCGCGCGCTGGAACCGTGGTCCTACGGCGTGTACGCCGGCGGCCAGTCGATCCTGGTCGGCACCCCGTCCGGGGTCACGCTGGCCCCGGAGGGCGGCGCCCACCAGTCCATCACCACCCCCTCGGTGGGCCTGGAGCAGCCGGGGGTGGTCACCTACGAGCCCGCCTTCGCGCTGGACGTGGAGTGGACCCTGCTGGCCGCGCTGGCCCGGCTCGGCCGCCCCGACGGCACGTCGGCCTACCTGCGGCTGTCCACCCGACCGGTCGACCAGACCCTGGCCGCGGTGCCGGCCGACCCGGCGGCCCGGGAACGGCGCCGCCGCCAGGTCGTCGCCGGTGCCTACCCGCTGCACCGGCCCGCCGCGGACCCGCCGACGGCCACCATCGCGGTGATGGGTGCGGTGACCACCGAGGCGCTGCGCGCCGCCCAGCGGCTGGAGTCGCTGGGCACCCCGGTCGACGTCGTCTGCGTGACCAGCCCCGGCCTGCTGTTCGACGCCGTGCAGGCCCGGGCCGGGCGGCCGGGCCGGGCGCCGCACGCCGAGTCCTGGATCCTGGACGCCGCGTTCCCGGCCCGGCGGGCCGCGCCGCTGGTCACCGTGCTCGACGGGCACCCGCACACGCTGGCCTTCCTGGCCGGGGTCAACCGGGTGCGGGCGGTCCACCTCGGGGTCGCCCGGTTCGGGCAGTCCGGCGACCTGGACGCGGTCTACCGCCACCACGGCCTGGACACCGACAGCATCGTCGGTGCCGTGCTGGACGTGGTCGGCTGAACCACGATCAGCCGGGCGCCAGCGCGGCGAGCGCGCGCACCCGGGCGGTCTCCCCGGCGGTCCGCCAGACCAGCACCCAGGACACCGGCGGCGACCCGCGGAACGGCACGTAGCGCACCGCGGGGCGGGCGAAGAAGTCGGCGGCGTGCGCGGCCAGCGGGCAGATCCCGGCCCCGGCGGCGACCGCGGCCAGCAGCTCCTGGAACCCCCCGGCGGCGGGCCCGCGGCGGATCGGCGCACCGCCCGGGGTCGTCCACCGCGCGGGCGGGTCGAGCCAGTAGGGCGGCGGCGGGTGGGCGGCCCGCAGCACCGTGTCGCCGGCCAGGTCCTCCAGGGTGACGTGGTCGCGGCGGGCGAACGGGTGCCCGGCCGCGACGGCCAGCACCACCGGCTCGGTCAGCACCACCGGGCCCGCGGTGAGGTCCGGCTCGTCCACCGGCAGCAGCGTGACCAGCACGTCCACCTCGCCGGACCGCAACGCGGCGAACACGTCGGTGAAGTCGGCCTCGCGCACCGCCACGGCCCGGTCGGCGCTGCGGTAGGCCGCCAGCAGCGGGCGGACGAGGTCGGCCACCCCGGGCGCCTCGAACGCCACCGGCAGCTCGCCGTCCAGGCCGCGCCCGGCGGTCATCGCCCCGGCCACCGCGGCGTCGATCCGGGCGACCGCCGGGGCCAGGTCGTCGCGCAGCCGGCGGCCGATCGGGGTGAGCTCGACCCGCCGGCTGGTCCGGGCGAACAGCGGCGCGCCGATCCGCCGCTCCAGGGCGGCGATCGTCTGGCTCACCCGGGCCTGCGAGACGTGCAGCCGCTCGGCCGTGCGGCCGAAGTGCAGCTCCCCGGCCAGCGCCAGGAAGATCTCCATGTCCCGCCGCTCCACGGTCACCCCCATCGATAACCCCGAGGTTATCGGTGGGCGGAGGATCGGTCCTTGGTCGGGCCGGGCCGCGCGGTGATCGTGGGGCCATGACCACGAGGACCGCCCTGCTCGCCCGCGCCGCCGCCGTCGAGATCCTCGACGGCGACCCGGGCGGCACCATCACCCTGCTCGCCGACGCCGCCGACACCGGTGGCCTGCTCTCCGCGCACCGCTCCACCTTCGCCGCCGGCGGGACCGGGGCACCGCCGCACACCCACCACGACGCCGGTGAGCTGTTCCTGGTCCTCGACGGCGCCCTGCGGGTGCTGGTCGACGAGGACGTCGAGGTGCTGCGGACCGGCGACCTGCTGTTCGTCCCCCCGGGCGTCCCGCACGCCTTCGAGGCGGCCCCCGGGCACGCCGCCGAGGTGCTGTTCGTGCTGGCCCCGGCCCGCGAGCGGTTCGCCTACTACCGACTGCTGGACCGGGTGCACCGCGGGGCGGCCGGGTGGGACGAGGTCGGCGCCTCGCAGGACCGGTTCGACAACCACTACGTCGAGAGTCCGGTGTGGGCGGCCCGCGGGGAATGAGAGCACCCGATGTCCGGGCCGGGTCGACAGTCAGTCG
>DASQMQ010000587.1:0-2203 GCA_035645455.1 Pseudonocardia sp. | reverse complement strand
CCGCGACCGGGATGTCGACCCCGCCGATCCAGCTGTGCGAGCTGAACGCGCACACCGCCTGCACCGCGGCCAGGGCGTCGAGCAGCGTGGTGCGCCGCATCTGGGCCAGCGCGAAGGCGCGGTCCACCGGGTCGGTGTCGTGGTCGAGCAGTCCGGAACCCACCAGTTCGGCGCGCAGCACGTGCATCGGCGGCATCAGCGTCGCCGCGGCCAGCAGGCCGGGCAGCGTCAGTGCGATCGACCGCTCCCAGGGCGAGCCGGCCACGTTGCGGGCGGTCGAGCAGAGCACCAGCCCGGCGGTCAGGTCCGGGTGGTGGCGCCAGAGCAGCTGGGCGACCAGGCCGCCCATCGAGTACCCGACGGCGACCAGGCGGGTGATACCGAGCGCGGCTGCGACCGCGGCCACGTCGTCGGCGCAGTCCTCCAGCCGGAACCGGCGACCGCGCAGCCCGTCGCCGTGCCCGCGCAGGTCCAGGGCCACCACCCGGTAGCGGCGGGCGAGGGTCCCGATGACGCCCGACCAGTTCAGCTCGGCGGTGAGGGTGACCCCGTGCAGCAGCACCAGGGTCGGCGCGCCGGGCGGGCCGGGGGCCTCCCAGACTACCGTGCGACCCCGGCCGGGCAGCGCGAGCGGGATCCGGCGCACGCCCGCTGCGGGTGCCGAGCCGATCGCGTCCACACACCACCTCCGCGTCGAGGCCGCCACTGCCGACCGCAGGTTCCGACGTCGTGCTGACCTTGAGTGTCGGTCACCGGGGCCCGCAAGGCCAGAGCGGGGCCCGACCAGGGTCTCCGGCCCCGGTCCGGCACCCCATCGGGGGGTTCCGCCCGGTCGACGGCCCGACCAGGATCGGTGGGTCCGCGGCTGGTGGTGATGCCGGCCCCGCTCCTGCCCCGACCGGGGCACCAGCCGAGAGGGACGCCATGTCCCCGACCGAGTCCGCCCAGCTCGCCCCCGCCTACCACCGTGACGCCGACCGCTACGACGCCCGTACCGGCTCGTTCGCCCACTACCGCCGGGCCGTCGTCGAGCTGCTGCCCCTGCAGCCCGGCGACGTCGTGCTCGACGTGGGCTGTGGCACCGGGCTGTGCTTCCCGCTGCTGCAGCAGCGGATCGGCCCGACCGGCCGGCTGATCGGGGTGGACGCCGCGGCGCCGATGCTCGACCTGGCCGCCGGACGGGTGGCCGCCGCCGGCTGGACCAACGTGGAGCTGCTGGCGTCCCCGGTGGACGAGGCCGCCCTGCCCGTCGTGGACCACGCGCTGTTCTGCGCGGTGCACGACGTGCTGCAGTCCCCGGCGGCGCTGGACGCGGTGCTGGCGGCGGTGCGCCCGGGCGGCACGGTGGCGGCGGGGGGTGGCAAGTGGGCGCCGCCGTGGGCGTTCGCGGTCAACGCCGGGGTGCTGGTCCTGCACGCGCCCTACGTCACCGACTTCGCCGGGTTCGACCGGCCCTGGGCCCGGCTGGCCGAGCGGGTCCCGGACCTGGACGTCGGGGAGACGGCGATGGGCGCCGGGTTCACCGCCGTCGGGCACGCGCCCGGCTGCTGAGGCGCCGGCTACCGCTGCGCCCGCGGCCGCCGGTAGACCAGCCCCAGCACGCGCAGTCCGAGGATCGCCGACACCACCAGCAGCAGGTAGCCGAACAGCTGGTGCAGCGTCATCGTCTCGCTGATCCGCGGCCCGCCGCCGGCCACCAGCAGCAGCGCGGCCATCAGGCCGGTGGTCGAGGCGATCGCGGTGGCGAGCAGGGCGTTGAGGCCCGCCGCGGGGCCGACGCCGGGCAGCGCGGCGACCCGGACGGTGAGCTGACCGGCCTCCAGTGCCGACACGGCCCGTTCCACCCGCCGCGGCAGGCCCCGGACCAGCGGGATCAGCCCGAGCAGCTCGTCGGTCGCGGTGCGGCGCAGCGCGGCGGGGGAGAGCTCGGCGGCCACCTGCCGGGCGGCGAACGCGCGCGCCCCGGCCACCACGTCGAAGGCCGGGTCGAGCGCGGTCAGCGTGCCCTCCAGGGTGCCGATGGCGCGCAGCACCGCGGCCAGCTCGGGCGGCGCGGCGATCCGGTGGCGGGCCAGCAGCCCGAACAGGTCACCGATCAGCGCTGCGGACAGCGACGTTCCCGGCCCCACGTGCCGGGCCAGCAGCCGGCCCGTGTCGCGCTGCAGGGAGCGCTCGTCGAGGCCCTCGGGCGGGTCGGTGATCT
>DASQMQ010000586.1:0-5910 GCA_035645455.1 Pseudonocardia sp. | reverse complement strand
CGATCGGCAGGGTGCCCAGACCAGGAACCGGATGCTCGCGTTCATCCGGCCCAGCAGCCGCCCGGGGCACACCGACTGCCGGAAGCTGACCTGGGCCACGTCGTGGACCACAGCACCACCCGGCCCTTGCCGAACCGTCGGATCCACCACGCGCCGGTCAGCGCCCCGACGAGCCCGCCGGTCATGCCGACGGCCAGCACCGGGCCGGCCCGCAGCGGCCGGTCGGGCCGGTCGGCGACCGCCTCCGGGCTGCGCATCCGCGGCGTACCTGGACGAGGTCACCGCGGTGGGGGTCGGGGCCCTCAAGCAGACCCGCTCCTCGTCCGGCCGGACCCGACCGAGGTCGAGGCACTGCAGGCCGATCTGGATGCGGTGGTGCAGCGCTACGCCGACCGGCCGGCGGCGCCCGGTGGCCAGGCGGTGGCGGTGTACCTGTCGGTGTACCCGGGCGGAAACAGAACCGACACCGGTGACGTTGGCGTGGGAGCATGGCTACCACGATGACTGAACCCGTCCTGTCCACCCGCCGCGAGACGCCCCGCGAAACCCAGGGCGACCTGGAGCTCGAGGAGCGCAGCTCGCTGCGCCGCGTCGTCGGGCTGTCCACCGAGCTCACCGACGTCACCGAGGTCGAGTACCGGCAGCTGCGCCTGGAGCGCGTGGTCCTGGTCGGGGTGTGGACCGAGGGCTCCGCCGAGCAGGCCCGCGCCTCGCTCGCCGAGCTGGCCCGGTTGGCCGAGACCGCCGGCTCCGAGGTCCTCGACGGCCTGGTGCAGCGCCGCCCGCGACCCGACCCGGCCACCTTCATCGGCGCCGGCAAGGTCGACGAACTGCGCGACGCCGTGCAGGCCGTCGGCGCCGACACGGTCATCTGCGACGGTGAGCTGTCCCCCGGTCAGCTGCGCCAGCTGGAGGAGAAGCTCAAGGTCAAGGTGATCGACCGGACCGCGCTGATCCTGGACATCTTCGCCCAGCACGCCCGCTCCCGGGACGGCAAGGCCCAGGTCGAGCTGGCCCAGCTGTCCTACCTGCTGCCCCGGCTGCGCGGCTGGGGCGAGGCGCTGTCCCGCCAGGTCGGCGGCCGGGCCGCGGGCGGCGTCGGGATCGGTGGTCGCGGGCCCGGTGAGACGAAGATCGAGCTGGACCGCCGCCGGATCCGCAGCCGGATGTCCAAGCTGCGCCGCGAGATCCACGCGATGCGCCAGGTCCGGGAGACCCAACGCGGTGAGCGGCGCCGCCACGAGGTGCCGTCGGTGGCGATCGTCGGCTACACCAACGCCGGCAAGTCCAGCCTGCTCAACGCGCTGACCGGGGCCGGGGTGCTGGTCGAGGACGCGCTGTTCGCCACCCTCGACCCGACCACCCGCCGCGCCGCCACCAGCGACGGGCGCACCTACACCCTCACCGACACCGTCGGCTTCGTCCGCCACCTGCCCCACCAGCTGGTCGAGGCGTTCCGCTCGACGCTGGAGGAGACCGCCGACGCCGACCTGCTGGTGCACGTCGTGGACGCCTCGGACGCGCTGCCCGATGAGCAGATCAAGGCGGTCCGCCAGGTGCTCGTCGAGGTCGGTGAGAACCGGTCCGGCACCATGCCGCGCGAGCTGCTGGTGGTCAACAAGACCGACGCGGCCGGCGACCTGCAACTGGCCCGGCTGCGCCACCTGCTGCCCGACGCGGTGTTCATCTCCGCCCGCCGCGGCGACGGGATGGACAAGCTGCAGGCCCGCATCGCCGAGCTGCTGCCCCGCCCCGAGGTCGACGTCGAGCTGCTGGTGCCCTACGCGCAGGGCGCGCTGGTCGCCCGGGTGCACAGCCAGGGCGAGGTGCTCGCCGAGGAGCACACCCCGGACGGCACCCGGCTGCACGCCCGGGTCGGCGCCGAGCTGGCCACCGCGGTGCTCCCCTACGCCCTCTCCGGGGGCCCCGAGACCACCGGACCACGCTGACCGGAGCCCACCCTGATCAGGTACGTGCTGGTCGCGGCGTTGGTCGCCGGACCAGGCGCGGCGCCGTCGCCGGAGGTGCGCTGCACGGTCACCGATCCCGAGCTGGCCGAGCTGTCGGGCCTGCTCGTCGAGGCCGGAGCCGCGGTGGCCATGGCCGACGGCGGGCGCCGGGTCCTGCTGCACCGGCTCGACGGGGTGTTCGACGACGGGCCCGCACCGCGGGTCTGCGTCCTGGACGACACCCGCACCGTCGACATCAACCCCTACGACGCCGAGGACCTGGCCCGCGGTCCGGACGGCGCCCTGTGGGTGGCCGACACCGGCGACAACGACCGGCGCCGGGAGACCGTCGCGGTGATCGTCGTGCCGGCCGACGGCGAAGCCCGGTTGCACCGGCTCACCTACCCGGACGGTCCGCACGACGCCGAGGCGCTGCTGGTCGACCCGGCCGGCCGGCCGGTGATCGTCACCAAGGACCTCGGGCAGGCCGGGGTCTACCGCACCGCCGAGCCGCCGGACGGGGTCGGCCCCACCCCGCTGGTCCGGGTGGGCGAGGTGGTGCTGCCGCCGTCCGACAGCAGCGGCGGCCCGCTGGGCTCGATCGGCGCGCGGCTGGTCACCGGGGCCGCGGCCACCGCGGACGGCCGGGTGGTCGCACTGCGGACCTACACCGACGCCTGGCTGTACCCCGCACCCGAGGGCGATCCGGCGACCGCGCTGACCGAGAACCCGGCCCCGGTGCGGGTGCCGCTGCCGGACGAGCCGCAGGGCGAGGCGATCGCCTTCGCCCCGGACGGCACGCTGCTGTCCGGGTCGGAGGCCCGTGCCGGCGTGCCCGGGGAGATCCGGGCGGTGTCCGGCGCGGCCGCGCTGGCCGCCGGCCCGGACCCGGGCAGTGCCCCCCCGGTCGCCGGACCAGCCACCGCCGGATCCCCGTCCGCCGAGCCCCGGCCCGGCGAGGACGCCGCGGGGGAGTGGCCCTGGTCGGGATGGCCGCCGGCGGCGATCGGCGGCGCCGCGGCGGTGGGGCTGCTGCTGGCCGCGATCGCGGCCATGCTGCTGCGCGGGCGGCGCCGCTGACCGGCGCCGCCCCGGGGACCGGGCTCAGAGCCGGCGCAGCACCGCGACGACGCGACCGAGGATGGTGGCGTCGTCACCCGGGATCGGGTCGTAGGCCGGGTTGGCCGGCATCAGCCAGTTGTGCCCGCCGCGGCGCTTGAACGTCTTGACCGTCGCCTCGCCGTCGATCATCGCCGCGACGATCTCGCCGTTCTCGGCGACCGGCTGCTGGCGCACGACCACCCAGTCGCCGTCGGTGATGGCCGCATCGACCATCGAGTCACCGCGCACGTTGAGCAGGAACAGCTCGCCCTCGCCGACGATCTCCCGGGGCAGCGGGAACACGCTCTCCACCGCCTGCTCGGCCAGGATCGGGCCACCGGCGGCGATGTCGCCGAGCAGCGGCACGAACGCCGGTGTGGGGCGCTCCACGACGCCCTCGGCGGAGGTGCCGACCGCGGTGCCGTGGTCCTCGGACAGGTCCTCCGGGGAGCGCACGTCCACCGCCCGGGTGCGGTTGGGATCGCGGCGCAGGTAACCCTTGCGTTCGAGCGTGCGCAGCTGGTGGTGCACCGATGAGGTGGAGGTCAGTCCGACCGCGTCGCCGATCTCGCGGACGCTGGGCGGGTATCCGAACCGCTCGACCCAGTCCCGGATCACGTCGAGCACCTTGCGCTGCCGCGGGGTCAGCCTGGCCGGTTCGGTCGGCGGGTCGGGGAACGCGCTGACCTGCGCCGTGCGGTCGGTCGCCGGCTTCGCTGCGGGCGGGCGCCCGGCGTCGCCGGGTCCGGGGCCGGGCTCGTCCCGTGCCATGTCGTGGAGCCTCCTCGTGTCGGTGGTCGTCGGTCGGTGAGCGGTGCGCCCACCGGTCGGCCGCGGCGCGCCGGCCGGGCCGGAACCCGGAACGACCGGTCGCGGACCGGTAAACGTCCGGGGAACGACCGTGTCGCTCTCGCGACCGACTCGTTGTCCCGGCGTGACTGTCGTCGTCGATGGTGCTGGTCGTGGGGTTGGTGCCTTCGGTCCTGCGGGTGTCTGCGGTGCGGATGCCGTCCCTTCGGTGACGGCGGCCGGTCCCGGACCCCGGGCACCGGGTCCACGGTGGATCCCGTGGCCGTCACTGCGGGTGTGCGGGTGCTACCGCCGTCGGCACGACGGTAGCCCCGATCGGCGCCACCGCCAAACACATGTTCGAACGACACGCCCGCATTTCTCGATTCTGTCGGTGCGCGGTGGTACACATCCCCTGACGTTGATTCGAACCCCTGTTCGGATCGCACGGTGAGCGGGAGAAGCGGAGTGGGCGAGATGCGCGGTCACGACATCACCGGATCTGCACCGATCCCGGCACCGGCCGGGACGTCGCACCCGACGACCCGGGTGCGCCGGGCCGGCCTCGGCGGGCGCCGGGTGCCGCGGGGGCCGCGCCCGGTGCGCCCCGGCGTGTCGCCGGTCGGGGTGCGTCCCGCCCAGCCGCCGCGCCCGGTGCTCGTGCCCGCCGCGGCCGGGCCCGCGGTCCGGGTCCGGCCGGTCGCACCGTGCGCGCCGCTCGCCGACGAGGTGGGTGTGGTCGGGGCCCGTCCCGTCAGCCGGGCGTCCGCCGCCCCGGCGGTCGCGCTCCCGTCCCGGACGGCCCCGGCCTCCCCGCCGCGGCCCGAGTGGCCGACCCACCCCGCCGGACCGCTGCGCGGCGTGCGGCGGCGGGTGGCGGTCCGCCGCGACCGGTTCGACCGGTTCCCGCTCGACCTCCGCACGCGGGTGCGCGAGCTGCTCGCGACGGCGGGCCTGATGGCGGCCACCGCCGCCGCGGTCGTCGCGCTCGGCCTGATCGCCGGCGCCGTCGCCCAGTCCCGGGCCGAGCCCGCGGTCGGCCCGGTGATCGGCACCACGACCGCCGACACGGTCACCGTCGGCTCCGAGGCCACCGTGTGGGACGTCGCCGCGCGGGTGGCGCCCGGCGCCACCGGGCCCGAGCTGGGTGAGCTGAGCGAGCGCATCATCACCGTCAACGGGCTGTCCACCGTGCGCGTGCACCCCGGTCAGGAGCTGCGCGTCACCTCCGGCTGACGGTCCGCGTCCGACACGCCGTAGCACGTCGCCCATCGCACAGATGGGGGTCAAGGGGTTCCAGAGCCCCTACATGTTGTGGTTACACTTCTGTCGTTCGTCCAGTGGTCCGGGCCCAGCCGGACCGCGGCGAGCACGGGAGGGAGTTGTCCGTGCGGTGTCCGTTCTGCCGTAACCCGGACTGCCGGGTCATCGACTCCCGCGAGGTCGAGGACGGCCAGGCCACCCGACGCCGGCGGTCCTGCGCCCAGTGCGGTCGCCGGTTCACCACCGTCGAGGAGGCGGTGCTCGCGGTGCTCAAGCGCAGCGGCGTCACCGAGCCGTTCAGCCGCGACAAGGTCGTCAACGGGGTGCGCCGGGCCTGCCAGGGCCGGCCGGTCGACGAGGACGCCCTGCAGAAGCTGGCGCACCGGGTGGAGGAGGCCGTGCGCGCCGGCGGCACCGCCGAGGTGCCCAGCCACGAGGTCGGGCTGGCCATCCTGGGGCCGCTGCGCGAGCTCGACGAGGTCGCGTACCTGCGCTTCGCCAGCGTCTACCGCTCGTTCTCCTCGATCGAGGACTTCGAGAAGGAGATCGCCGACCTGCGCGACGCGGCCGCGCGCTCCTCGACCTGACCGGACCGGTCACCCGACCGCCCGGCCCCGCTCCCGACAGTCCTATCCGACCGCCCCGGTTCCCCAGGACCGGCCGCGGTGCCCTCCGGCGGTCCCAGCCCGCCGGCGCAGGAAAAGAGGAAGTCATGACCGAAACCGTCGAGCCCGCGGCACCCGGGCGCAGTCGCAAGCCCGGCAAGGCCACCAAGCCCGCCGCCCCGACCGGCACCGCCCTGACGATC
>DASQMQ010000585.1:0-3199 GCA_035645455.1 Pseudonocardia sp. | reverse complement strand
CGACCGGATGGGCCACGACCTGCCCGAGCTCGGTGAGTCCGCGGCGCTGGACGCGCTGCTCCCGGACGGCCGGGCGGACGACGACCACGGACGGAGCCCCGATGAGCGGTGAGGGACGCCCGGTCCCGGACGACGAGCTCGACGGATCCGGGCTGCGCCTGGGTGTGGTCGCCGCCAGCTGGCACGCCGAGCTGGTCGACCTGCTGCTGGAGCGGGCACTGGTGACCGCGGAGAAGGCCGGCGTCGCCGCGCCCACGGTGGCCCGGGTGCCCGGCACCGTCGAACTGCCGGTGGTCTGCCAGGAGCTGGCCGAGGGGCACGACGCCGTCGTCGCCCTCGGCGTGGTCATCCGGGGTGGCACCCCGCACTTCGAGTACGTGTGCGACGCGGTGACCGCCGGGCTGACCCGGGTGTCGCTGGACGCCCGCACCCCCGTCGGCAACGGCGTGCTCACCTGCGACACCCTCGAGCAGGCGGTCGACCGGACCGGCGGGCCCGGCGCGGCCGAGGACAAGGGTGCCGAGGCGTGCGCGGCGGCGCTGCGCACCGCGCTGGTGCTGCGCGGGCTGCGGGGCCGGTCGTGACCGGGTCGGGACCGGTCGGCGGCGCCACGGCCGGTGCCGGGTCCGGAACCGCCCCCCGGGTCGTGGTGGTGCGCCCGCGGCGCACGTCGATCCTGGCCGGGATCGGCGCCGTGATCATGGTGGTGGTCTTCACCGTGATCGCCGTGGTGCTGCGCAACAGCCCGACCGGGGTGTACTTCCGGCTCGCCGACCAGGTGGCGATGGTGCTGATGGGGCTGCTGCTGGCCGGCGGACTGCTGCTGCTGGCCCGGCCGCGGGTGCGCGCGGACGCCGAGGGCATCGAGGTGCGCAACTTCGGCACCGCCCGCCGGCTGCCCTGGGAGCTGGTCGTGCGGGTGGCCTTCCCGGACGGCGCCTCCTGGGCGCGGCTGGACCTGCCCGACGACGAGTACCTGCCGGTGATCGCCCTGCAGGCCGTCGACCGGGGGTACGCGGTGCGCGGGATCACCCGGCTGCGCGAGTTGCACGCGGCCGCCCACCGCTGAGCGGCGGCCGGTACGGCGCCGCGCCGGGCCGGGCCGGCTGAGTGGTTCGTCTCCCGGCGCCGCGCCCGGGCCGGGGCCGCACGTAGCATCGGCGCGTGCTGCGTGCCCAGGCCCGTGCGGACGCCGGGGACGGCGTCCGGCTCGGCGACATCGTGCTCCGCAACCGGCTGGTGACCTCGTCGAGCCTGCTCGGGTACGGGGTGTCCAGCGCCCCGCTGCTGCCCTACGGCATGAGCCCGCTGTCGATGTTCGTCCCGCTGTCGGCGTTCGGTGCGGTGACCACCCGCACGCTCACCGTGGAGCCCCGGGACGGGCACTTCAGCACGCGCGAGGACTACGCGGTGCGCGAGCTGCCGGGCCTGCTGCGCCGCTACCGCACCGTGCTGCGCGGCGTGGACGGGGGCTGGATCAACGCCTTCGGCTGGTGCAACGTCGGCATCGACGCCTACCTGCGCGACTACCACCCGCGCACCCGCGACCAGCGTGTGATCATCTCCGTCGGCGGGTTCTCGGCCGCGGAGTTCGTGACCCTGGTGGACCGGGTGAACGCCGCCGTCCCGGCCGGCGACATCGCCGCGGTCGAGTTCAACGTGTCCTGCCACAACGTCAACTTCGACTTCTCGGCGATCCTGCAGGACGTGCTGGACGAGGCCGTGCCGCGCAGCAACCACCCGGTGGTCCTGAAGCTGTCGCCGGACCACGACTACGTGCGCAACGCGAAGCAGGCCGCGGCCGCCGGGGTGTCGGCGCTGACCGCGATCAACACCGTCAAGGCCCTGCGGCTCGATCCGCGCACCGGGCAGCCGCTGCTGGCCAACCGCTACGGCGGGCTGTCCGGGCGGGCGATCAAGCCGATCGGGCTGCGGGTGGTCGCCGAGCTGCGCGACGCCGGGGTGCGCCTGCCGATCATCGCCACCGGCGGCATCCGCACGGTGGACGACTGCCGGGAGTACTTCTGGGCCGGCGCCGACGCGGTGAGCCTGGGCAGCGCGACCTGGCTGGCCAGCTACCCCGGCTACGCCCTGGCGCCGCTGCGCGCGGTGGGTGTTCGGCGCGTCCTGCGGGCGGTTCGGCGCTACCAGCCGCAGTCTTCCCAGCGCGTTCCGTAGCGCCGGGTCATCATCCTTCCCGGGTGCCCGGCCGGCCCGGTCCGACCGGTTCGGGCGCGCCGGCGGGTGGCGCACGGTCGACGGAGGTGGGACGGGAATGGTGCAGGCCGGGGGACCGCAGGACCGGGTGCGAGCGGCGGACCGCAGGCCGCGGGCGGTCCTGCTCGACGTGTTCGAGACGGTGCTGCGGGTGGCCGCGCTGCGCGAGCGGTTCGTCGACGTGGGCCGCCCGGCGCACGAGTGCGAGCTGTTCTTCGCCCGCACCCTGCGCGACGGCATGGCGCTCACGCTGGCCGGCGGGGTGCGGCCGTTCTCCGAGGTGGCCCTGGCCGCCCTGCGCACCACGACCGGGCACACGCTGTCCGATCCGGCGCTGGACCACGTGATGGAGGGCTTCGCCCGGCTGCCCCCGCACGAGGACGCCGAGCCGGCGCTGATGGCGCTGGCCCGGGCCCGCATCCCGGTGTACGCCTTCACCCACGGGTCGGCCGACGTGGCCCGCGACGCCCTCGACGCCGCCGGGCTGCGCACCTACCTGCGCGGTCTGCTGTCCACCGAGGAGATCCACTCCTTCAAGCCGCCCGGGCGGGTGTACCACTGGGCGTGCCGGGAGGCCGAGACGCCGGCCGACCGGGTGGCCCTGGTCTCGGTGCACTGGTGGGACGTGCACGGCGCGGTGCGCGCCGGGCTGGTCGGCGCCCTGGCCACCCGGCTGGACGGCCGGGTGGCCGAGGTGTCGGTCCGCCCGCACGTGGTCGGCGAGCGCCTCGACGACGTCGTCAAGCACCTGCTGGACCTGCCGAGCTGACCCGGGCGCCGGTCCCACCGCACTACCCGACCGCCGGGCGCGCCGCCGCGGTGACCCGGAGCCCGCCCAGGTCGGCCCGGTCGCCCGCGGCGGCGCCGCGGGCGAACCCCGACCCGGACAGCGCCCGGGGCCGCGCCCGGCCCAGCGCCGGGAAGGCCTCGGCGTACGCGCGCTGCACCCGGTCGGTGCGGTCGGCCAGCACCAGGGCCAGCG
>DASQMQ010000584.1:0-6531 GCA_035645455.1 Pseudonocardia sp. | reverse complement strand
GCCCCCGACGAACGCGGCCAGGTCGGCGCTCTGCCGGAGCCGGCTCGGCTCGTGCACGTACATCATGTGGCCGGCCTCGTAGTAGCGGACCTCGACGTTGGCCCGCAGGTCGTCCGGGATCGGCAACCGGGCCAGCGTGTGCTCGGCGGCGTGGTACGGCGTGGCGCCGTCGTGGTACCCGCAGGCGACGTGCACCCGCAGGTGCGGGTTGACCCGCATCGCCGCGGTCAGCCGGCTCACCACCGACACCCCGCGGCCCTCGAACTCCTGGTACGACCACGGCTGCACGCGCCCGGTCAGCACCTCGTAGGGCAGGTCGCTGGAGTAGCCGAGGGTCGTGCGGACGTGCGAGTTCAGCGCCGCGGTGTACGGGCCGGTGATGGCCGCGATGGACGGGTCGTAGCTGCCGGTCTCCCCGGCGTCGTCGTCCTCCCAGCCGGTGAACCGGCCGTCGATGCGGCCCACCGTGCGCCCGGAGTCGCGCAGCAGCTCGCGGAAGAACCGCAGGTGCTCGATCCGCAGCCGGACCCGGCGCAGGTAGTCCGGCGACAGCCCGGTCAGCCCGGCCAGCCGCGCGGTGATCCGCTCCCGCTCGGCGTCGGGCAGCCGGTTGCCGCGGGCCAGCGCCCACGGGTAATCGCCCTCGGCGGCGTCCTCGGCGTCGGCCAGCACCTCGGCCAGCGGCCGGTCGCCGAGCCGGCCGTGGAAGTGCGCGATGGCCGCGTAGGTCGGCAGGAACAGCGGGTAGGGCGCGTCGTTGCCCTCGGTGAACCGGATGGTGCCCATGTCCAGCACGGTGGAGATCAGCATCAGCCCGTTGAGGAACATGCCGTGGCGGTCCTGCAGGTGCTGGGCCAGCGCGGCCGCGCGCAGCGTCCCGTAGGACTCGGCGGCCAGGTACTTCGGCGACAGCCAGCGCTCGTTGCGGGTGAACCACAGCCGGATCACCTCGCCGACCGACTCGACGTCGGCGGTGTAGCCGTGGAAGTCGGCCGGCCGGCCGCCGGTCACCGCGCGCGAGTACCCGGTGGACACCGGGTCGACGAACACCAGGTCGGAGTGGGCGAGCAGGGACTCGGCGTTGTCGGTCAGCCCCCACGGCGGCCCGGTGAGCGCCCCGGCGTCGCCCATCACCACCCGGCGCGGCCCGAGCAGGCCCAGGTGCAGCCAGACGCTCGACGAGCCCGGCCCGCCGTTGAAGGCGACGGTGACCGGGCGGGTGGCCGGGTCGGCGCCGTCCAGGGTGTAGGCGACCAGGAACACCTCGGCCTGCGGCCGGTGGCCCTCGAAGGTGCCGTCGGTGTGCTTCTCGTGGCGCAGCACGATCCGGCCCGCGGTGGCGGTGTAGGCGAGCCCGCCGTCCGGTGTGCGTAGCGTGTGCGAGGTGGTGACCAGGTCGTCGGCGGGTTCCGGGGCCGGGGCGGCACCGTCCTCGGTGCCCCCGGCGCTCTCGGTGCTGTCCTCGCTCACCCGGCCGACCCTAGGTGATCTCGACGGCGCGGTGGCCGGCTGCCGGGCCTGCCCGCGACTGGTCGAGTGGCGGGAACGGGTGGCGGTCGAGCGCCGGGCCGCCTACCGCGACCAGGTGTACTGGGGGCGCCCGGTGCCCGGGTTCGGCCCGGCCGACGCCGCGCTGCTGGTCGTCGGGCTGGCTCCGGCCGCGCACGGTGGCAACCGGACGGGCCGGATGTTCACCGGCGACCGTTCCGGTGACGTGCTGTACGCCGCGCTGCACGCGATCGGGCTGGCCAACCAGCCCACGGCCGTGCACCGCGACGACGGGTTGGCGCTGCGCGGGGTCCGGGTGACCGCGCCGGTGCACTGCGCACCGCCGGACAACAAGCCGACCCCGGCCGAGCGGGACACCTGCGGGCA
Source organism: Pseudonocardia sp. (assembly GCA_035645455.1). Classification (GTDB taxonomy): domain Bacteria; phylum Actinomycetota; class Actinomycetes; order Mycobacteriales; family Pseudonocardiaceae; genus Pseudonocardia. Next base: position 4,656 of record DASQMQ010000584.1, on the reverse strand, counting down.
CTGGCTGCGCGCCGAGCTGGCGCTGCTCGCCCCGCGGGCGGTGGTGGTGCTGGGCGCGTTCGGCTGGCAGGCGCTGCTGCCGGTGCTGGCCGACGCCGGCTGGGCGGTGCCGCGCCCGCGGCCCCGGTTCGGCCACGGCGTGCGCGTCGACCTCGACGGCGGGCGCGGGCCGCTGGCCCTGTTCGGCTGCTACCACGTCAGCCAGCAGAACACCTTCACCGGACGGCTCACCCCGGCGATGCTGGAGCAGGTGCTGGGGGCGGCGGCGCTGGCCGCGGGGTTGCAGCCGGAGCCCCCTCCGGCATTCCCTTCTGAATCGTCGCAGTCCTCACCCCGATCTCACGGGTGATCTGCGCCGATCAGTGGGACCATGGAGCCATGGCGAGCAACGCGAGGATCGTCGTGGTCGGCGGCGGCTACGTCGGCATGTACACGGCACTGCGGCTGCAGAAGCGGCTGCGCCGCGGTGAGGCCGAGGTCACGGTGATCGACCCGCAGTCGCACATGACCTACCAGCCCTTCCTGCCCGAGGCCGCGGCCGGGTCCATCGAGCCCCGGCACGTGGTGGTGCCGCTGCGCCGCGTCCTGCGCAAGTGCCACCACCTGACCGGCCGGGTCACCGCGATCAGCCACGCCCGCCGCGAGGTCACCGTGGAGCTGGCCGCCGGGCGGGTCACCACCGTCGGCTACGACGTGCTGGTGGTGGCGCCCGGCTCGGTGGCGCGCACCCTGCCCATCCCCGGGCTGGCCGAGAACGGCATCGCCTTCAAGACCGTCGGCGAGGCCATCTACCTACGCAACCACGTGCTGTCCCGGCTGGACGCCGCGGCCACCACGCTGGACCCCGGGCTGCGTCGCCGGTTGCTGACGTTCCTGGTGGTCGGCGGCGGCTACGCGGGCATCGAGGCGCTCGCCGAGCTGGCCGACATGGCCCGCTACGCCAGCCGCTACTACGACACCATCAACCGCGAGGACATCCGCTGGGTGCTGGTCGAGGCGGCCAACCGGATCATGCCCGAGGTGGGCCCGAAGATGGGCCGCTACACCGTCGAGCGGCTGCTGGACGCGAACATCGAGGTCAACCTGGACACCCGGGTGAAGTCGATGGAGGGCGGCCACGTCGAGCTGGACGACGGCCAGGCCTTCGACACCGACACCATCATCTGGACCGCCGGGGTCAAGCCGAACCCGATGCTGGACCAGACCGACCTGCCGCGCGACTCCCGGGGCCGCGTCGAGTGCAACGCCGAACTGCAGGTCGTGGGGATGCCGGAGGTGTTCAGCGCCGGCGACTGCGCCTCGGTGCCGGACCTGTCCAAGGACGACCCGGAGGCCCGCACCAGCCCGTCGGCGCAGCACGCCGTGCGGCAGGCCAAGGTGCTCGCCGACAACGTGGTGGCGATGCTGCGGGACAAGCCGCTGACCACCTACAAGCACAGCTACGCCGGCTCGGTGGCCAGCCTGGGCCTCTACAAGGGCGTGGCCGAGGTCTACGGCATCAAGCTGCGCGGCATCGTGGCCTGGTTCATGCACCGCACCTACCACGTCAGCCGGATGCCCACCTGGAACCGGCGGGTCCGGATCGTGTTCGACTGGACCGGCGCGCTGTTCCTGGGACGCGAGGTGGTCGCCCTCGGCCAGATCAACGACCCGAAGGCGGACTTCACCCGGGTCGCCCAGGGTCGTCCGCCGGCCGACGTCGGCTCCGGTTCGGCGGTCGGTCCCGGCCCGGACACCGACCCCCGACCGGTCGAGGCGCCCAGCCGCACGGCCTGAGCGCTCCCGGCCCCGGCCCGCTGCGGGCCGGGGCCGTCCCGCGTCCGGCCCCGGTTCGACCCGGCCGTGCCGGCGTTCGTCGGCTGACGGGTGCCCGGACCGGTCCTGACCACTGCCCGCTGGGCCCGGTCCCGGCTCGGTGAGTACGCGCGGCGGTGTTCCGCCAGCGGGTTTGGCGCCGGGTGGAGCAACCGGTGCGTAACCTGTTGCGGCGCCCCTGTAGCCCAACCGGCAGAGGCAGGCCCCTTAAAAGGGTCACAGTGTGGGTTCGAATCCCACCGGGGGCACCCCGCAGCGACCAGCAGACTCCGCCTCTGAGCAGGCGGTACGCCCTACGGCACTGATCTTGCCCGGTCCGGTGCTGTCCGGCCGACACCGGCTGGCCACGCCGCGCGGACCCGCAGCGGTTCCCGGACGCCCTCGCCGAACAGGTAGCCCTCAGCGGGTGAGCGGAACCGGTACGGAACGGCTGGTGGCCCCGCACCCGGACGGGCTGGTCTTTTCGCAGGCGGCTGGCCGGTTCGCGGGCGAGCGCTCGGTTCCTGCGCAGAACCTTGCCTCGCCGCGGGCCGACGTCCGTTCGAGCGCCCGACCGCTGTTCATGCGCCGGTCTCCGGGAGCAACCTGCAGGTCAACGCGACGACGGAGCCGTGCTGGTCGGCCCACGCGGACCACACGGTCTGCGCCCACCGTCGAACAGCCGTCGCGTGGCCGGCGGGCGAGTCGTGCAGGATGCCCTCCTCGGCGACGTCCATGATCGTCATCGGACCGACGGTCACCGGGAGCGGGAAGATCGGCCATGTCCGGTCCGGCTTGCCCATCCGGGAATGGGCGGCGCGCACCTGGTTCCCGTCGTGGCCGAGGTCGAGCGCGAGGTGCAGACCGACGAGGGAGAACGCGAGCCGGATCGGCGGCACGCCTCCGCCGCCGTGCTGCGCGCCGTAGGCATCGACGCTCAGCTGGTGCCAACGCATCAGGCCGGGCCGGTCGAGCGCGAAACCCGTCACCTCGCCCCACACCATCAGGCATTCGGCGGAAGCGTTGACCCGATGGTCGCTCGCCCCGGGACCGGGCGGCATGTGGAGCCCGCAGCCGGGACAGGTCGTCCAGTTCCGCACCGGTCGATCGTCCACAGAGCCGTCGCCGTCAGCAACAGCACAGCAACGAGCAAGGGTCCGCGCCGGGCAACGACGGTCTCAGCCCGAGCCACGGATCGGCGCGACCGGTCGAGCGGCCCGGTCAGCGGTCCCGACCGACACCGAGCGCGCCCGCGGTGCGGACCAGCCCGCGGGCCATCCGGGCCGGCACCGAGTCCGGCTCCGGGACGCCGACCGGCCGGATCCGGCCGTTGTGGATGGCGGCGATCCGCCAGTCGTCCGGGGTGCGCACCGCCGTGATGGTGTTGCGGGTCAGCCGCCCGCGGGGCAGCGTCGAGCGCCAGGCGACCAGGACCGAGCCGGTCGAGTGCACCAGCGCGACGTCCGGGTCGAGGTGGCGGATCGACTCGATCTCGCCGACCAGCGCACTGCCGTAGAGCACTCCGGCGAACAGCTTGGCGTGGGAGGACACCACGTCGGCGCGGCCGCGGACGCGGTACCCGTCGAACGAGACGTAGTCGCAGTCCTCGGTGAAGCACTGGCCGTAGGCCTGGGCGTCGCCGGCGGTCCAGGCCGCGCACAGGCGCTCGAACAGGGCGTTGATCAGGTCGTCGTCGGTCACGGCGGATCCTCCCGGATGGGTGCCGACGCGGTGCGGCCGGCGGGGTGCGGTCGACGCGGGCCGTCGACCAGGGTCTGCGCCCGCAGCAGTGCGGTGCGCCGGTGGGCGAAGTCGGTGGCCCGGCGCAGGAACTCCGCGACGGTCGCCAGCTGGTCTTCGTCGAACCCGTCGAGCAGCTCGTAGGTCCGCTCGGTGAGCCCGGCGAACACCGAGCCGAGTCGGTCGTCGGCCTCCGCGGTCATGCTCAGGATCTGCTTGCGGCCGTCGTGCGGGTCGGGCTCGCGCCGGAGGAACCCGGCCCGCTCCAGTCGCCCGACCACGCCGGTGATCGCCCCGGTGCTCAGCCCGGTGAGCGCGGCCAGCTCCGCCGCGGTCAGCGGGCCGCGCTCGCGGACCAGGTCCAGGCACTTGTGGTCGGACGGGCCGAGGCCGAGCCGCTCGGCCACGGCGTGGTGGAACAGCACCGTCGCGGTGCTGTTGCGGCGCGCCAGCGGCCCGACGATCTCGGCGGCCAGCTCGGCGGAACGGTCCGACATGCTTCCTCCAACTTGCTTAGAATCTAAGCTAACTGTTGAGCGAGTTCTGGAGCAAGGCCTAGTCGGGGTCGATGTCGTCCACGGCGTCGAGCATCCGGCTCAGCACCCGCAGGCAGGCGTCGACCTCCGCGGCGGTGAGTCCGCCGGGCACCCGGCGGAGCAGGTCGTGCTCGCGGGCGGTGACCGCGCCGATCGCGACCCGGCCCGCGGCGGTCAGGGCGACCAGCCGGGAGCGCCGGTGCGCCGGGTTGTCGACCAGTTCGACCAGGCCACCGGCGTCGGCGTCGGCGTCGTTGACCATCCGCTGCACGAACTGGCGGCTCAGCGGTCCCGGGCGGTGAGATCGCCCACCGCGACGCCGGGTCCGGCCCGGCCGTCGTCCTGCTGGACGGGGGCTACCTGGACCACCGGATGTGGACACCGCAGCTCGCCTCGCTCGCCGACGGCCACCGCGTCGTCGCCCTCGACGCCCGCAACCACGGCGGCTCGTCCACCGCGACCGGGCCCTACCGCCACTGCGACGACGTCGCCGCGGTGATCCGCCGGCTCGATCTGGGACCGGCCGTGCTGGTGGGGATCTCGATGGGTGCCGGGACCGCCGTCGACACCGCGCTGGAGCACCCGG
>DASQMQ010000583.1:0-5058 GCA_035645455.1 Pseudonocardia sp. | reverse complement strand
GGAGCATGCGGGGCGCCACCGGGCTGGCGACCGCGCGGAAGCGCCGCTTCGCCCCGCCGCCCGGCACCCCCGCCGCCCGCCTGCTCGCGTTCGAGCGCGACCACCCGCGCCTGTGGGCGTCCCGGCTCGTCGTCCTCGCGGTCACGAAGGTCGTGCTCGGCGTGCTCGGGGTCACGGCGTTCATCAAGCTGCTGCTGCAGCCGGTGCTCACCTGGCTGCGCGGCCTGCTGCCCGACTTCGACCTGCCGTCGATCCCGTGGCCCGACATCGACCTGCCGGAGATCCCCTGGCCGGACATCGACCTGCCCGACCTGCCCGCCGCCCCCGGTTGGCTGCAGGCCCTGCTCGACACGGCAAAGTTCTGGGGACCGGTGCTGGCGGCGGTCGGACTGGCCGTGCGGGAGGTCCAGCGCCGCCGACGACCGGCGGACCGGACCGAGGAGGACCATGGCACGCACCGTTGACCCCGAGCAGCACCGCCTGCGCCGGGCGCAGATCGTGGACGCGGCCCTCGGGCTGTTCGCCACCAAGGGCTTCGCCGCCACCACGACCGCCGACATCTGCCGGGCCGCCGGGGTGAGCACCGGCAGCCTGTTCCACTACTTCCCGTCCAAGCAGGCCGTCTTCCAGGGCATGTGGGAGTTCGACCGGGCGGAGGCCGAGGAGCAGTTCGCCGCCGCGCAGGCCGATCCGGACCCGTGGACCGTGCTGATGCGGATGGTCGACGAGCAGGCCGCCGCCGCCGCCGAGCCGATCATGGCCGGGCTGCTCGTCGAGATCATCTCCCATGCCCATCGCGACGTCGGGTTCGCCGCCGCGCTGGCCGAGAGCGACCGCCGCCTGATGGCCGGGGTCGCCGATCTCGTCCGCCGGCTGCGCGAGGCCGGCCGGATCGACCCCGGGCTGCCCGACCTGGAGGCGGCCCGCTGGGTGCTCACCCTCAACGACAGCTTCCTCGGCCGCGGCTACCCCGAGCCCGACCGCGACGTCCGCGCGGCCGTCGCGACGACCAAGCAGCTCATCGCCCGGGTGCTGCGCCTCCGCGATCCCCAGCGCTCCGTCGAGAACGAAGCTGTCGTGATCAACGGGCCCGGATGATCACAGCAACCTCGTTCTCGACGGGGTGGGGCGGTCAGTGCTGGGCGAGGTCGGCGTGGGCGGTGCGGAGTTCGCGCTTGAGGATCTTGCCGCTGGGGTTCTTCGGCAGCGCGTCGGCGAGCACGACGAACTTGGGCCGCTTGTAGCCGGCCAGCCGCTGCCGGGCGTGCGCGTGGACGTGCTCGGCGGTCAGCGTGGCGCCGGGCCGGGGCACGACGACCGCGGTGACGGCCTCGATCCAGTGCGGGTGGCTGATCCCGAACACGGCCACCTCGGCGACCCCGTCGAGCTGGTAGAGGGCCTCCTCGACCTCCCGGCTGGCCACGTTCTCGCCGCCGGTCTTGATCATGTCCTTCTTCCGGTCGACCACCGACAGGTAGCCGTCCGGGGTCATGGTCCCCAGGTCACCGGAGTGGAACCAGCCGCCGGCGAACGCCGCCGCGGTCTTCTCCTCGTCGTTGTAGTAGCCCAGCGCGGCGTGCGGGCTGCGGTGCACGATCTCGCCGACCTCGCCCGGCGCCACCGGGTTGCCCTCGTCGTCGACCAGCAGGGTCTCCACGTTGATCGCGGCCTGGCCGGCGCTGCCCGCGCGGTCGAGCTGCTCGTGCGGGCGCAGGATGGTGGCCAGCGGGGACATCTCGGTCTGCCCGTAGAAGTTCCACAGCGCGACGTCGGGCAGCCGGCGCTGCAGCTCGCGCAGCACCTCGACCGGCATCGGGGAGGCGCCGTAGTAGCCCTTGCGCAGGCTGGACAGGTCGGTGGAGTCGAAGTCCGGGTGGCGCAGCAGGGAGATCCACACCGTCGGCGGGCAGAACAGCTTGGTCACCTTCTCCCGGGCGATGGTGGCCAGCAGCGCGGCCGGGTCCGGGCCGGGCAGGATGATCGAGGTCGCGCCGAGGTAGACGTCGACGGAGAAGAAGCAGTCCAGCTGCGCGCAGTGGTACATCGGCAGCGCGTGCACCTCGACGTCGTCGGCGGCCATCCCGCCGTCGACCACGCAGGAGACGTACTGGCTGATCAGTGACCGGCTGGACAGCATCACGCCCTTGGGCCGGGACTCGGTGCCGGAGGTGTACATCAGCCGCAGCGGGTCGTCGTCGCCGACGGTGACGTCCGGGGCGTCGGCCGGACCGTCGCGCCACCACGGGTCCACGTCCTCCCAGCCCGCGCCCGGGGCGGCCCCGGACAGCCCGATCCAGCCCCGCACCCGGCCCGCCGCCGGGGCCAGCGCCATGGCCTCCTCCGCGGTGGCCGCCAGGGCGTCCTCGGCCACGAACGCCGACGCCCCGGAGTGGTCCAGGATGTAGCCGATCTCCTCGGCGCCCAGCATGAAGTTCACCGGCACCAGGACCACGCCCAGCCGGGCCGTGGCGAACGCCAGCACCGCGTACTGCCAGCTGTTGTGCGACAGCAGCGCCAGGCGGTCGCCCTTGGTCAGTCCGCGCCCGGCCAGCGCGTGCGCGCACCGGTTCACCGCGGTGTCGAACTCCGCGAAGCTCATCCGCAGCTCGCCGGCGACCACCGCGAGCTTGTCGGGGTACCGCCGGGCGGTGCGGTGCAGCAGGTCGCCCAGCGAGTGCTGGCGGGCGCGCGCGATCGCGGCGGCGGTGTCGGGGGTGAACGGGCGTTCCATGGTGTGGGCGGGCCTCTCGCGGTCGTCGGCGGGTCGGGTCCGGTCGGAACTGTCGGATCTCCGAGCAGTGTCGGCTCGTCCGGGCGGTCGGGCAACGTCGCGCGCCGACGTGCAGCTCGACGACCCCCGGGCGAACGAGGGTGCGGGGTGCCCACCAGCTGATCGACGACGCCGTGCCGCACGTCCGCCGGACGTCCTGAGCTCCGCCCGCGACCCCGCGGAGCGATCTCGTCCGCCAACTCCGCGCAGGTGGCCGTCCCGCGTCGCCGCTGTTGCCGGCCCGGCGACGAGGCGGGGGAGGATCGGGCCGGAGCGGTCGGGGCCGGGGGTGGGCGGTCGGGCGGGATACCGTCGGCCGGTGCGCGAGCTGGCGGATCTGCTCCGGGCCGGGATGCGGATCGCGGTCGGGGACGGGTGCGGGGCGCCGCGGGTGCTGTTCCCGGCGCTGCGCCGGGCCGCGGAGCGGCACCGGGACCTGTCGGTCGTGCTCGGCTGGGCTGCGCTGCCCGAACCCGACCTGGACACCGGTGCCTTCCGCGACGCGGTGACCGTGCTCGGCGGGGGCGGGCTGCGAGCCGGGATCGACGGCGGCTCGGTGCGCCGGATCCCGTGCCGGCTGTCCGCGGTGCCGGCCCTGCTGGGCGGCCCGCTGCGCCCGGACCTGCTGGTCGCGACGCTGGTCCGCGGCCCGGACGGCGGGTTGCGGTTCGGCGCCGAGGTGAGCTGGATGCGCGGGCTGGTCGAGACCGGCGTCCCGGTCGCGGCCGTGCTGTCCCGCTCGGCGCCGTGCGCGGACGCCGGCGGCCCGCTGCCCGAGGAGGCGGTGACCGTGCTGGCCGAGGTCGACGGTCCGGCCGGTGCCCCCGCGGCGCTGCCCACCCCGGCCCCGACCCCGGCCGACGAGGCGATCGCCCGGCACGTCGCCCGGCTGGTGCCCGAGGGCGCCCGGGTGCAGGTCGGGCCGGGCCGGCTGGCCGCGGCGATGGTCGCCGCGCTGCGGGTGCCGGTGCGGCTGGACTCGGGGATGCTGCCCGACCCGGTCGTCGACCTGGACCGGCGCGGCCTGCTGCTCGACGACCCGGTCGCCACCTACCTGGTGGGCACCCCGCGGCTCTACGAGTGGGCCGACGGCCGCCCGCTGCTGCACCCGGTCGAGGCGGTGCACGACATCGGCCGGCTGTCCGCGCCGGGCGCACCGCCGCTGATCGCGCTGAACACCGCGCTGGAGATCGACCTGGACGGCCAGGTCAACGTGGAGGGCACCGGTGGGCGGGCCACCGGGATGATCGGCGGGCACCCCGACTTCGCCGCCGCCGGCGTCCGCAGCCACGACGGGCTGAGCGTGGTCGCCGTCGCCACCCACCACCGCGGCGGTCCCACCCTGGTCGACCGCCTCACCGGCCCGGTCACCACCGCCTCGCACGACGTCGACGTGGTGGTCACCGAGCGCGGCTCGCTCGACCTGCGTGCCCTGGACCGCCCCGCCCGCCGCACCGCCCTGCGCCGGCTCTGGGATCGTGCCTGAGAGTCCACCCCCGACCGCTCACCGGCCGAGGGCATCGGGTCCCGGTCCCGTGCACCACCGGTCCGCTCGACCGGCCAGGATTGACCGGGTGGACAGGCGGGCACCCGACAGGGTGACGAGCGAGCCGGTGACCGACGCGCGGGCGGCCGACGGCCTGCCCGGGACGTCCGGCGCCGTGCTGCGCGGGCTGGGCCGGTCGTTCCCGGGCAGCGACTTCGCGCTGTGGGCGGCCGGGGCCACCTTCTTCGGCGTGATCGGCATCGTGCCGATCGTGCTGGTGTCGCTCTGGGCGGCCGCGGTGCTGGTCGGGGCGGACGCGGTGACCGGCAACGTGGCCATCGCCGTCACCGGCCTGCCGCCCGGCCACGGCGCTCCCGAGGCGCTGACCACCCTGGCCGAGACGGCCGTGCGGATGTCGGTGCTGCAGGCGCTGGTCGTGGTCTTCCCGGCCAGCCTGTACGGGGAGGGCCTGCGCCGGGCGTTCCGCCAGCTGTCCCCGGCGCCCCCGGACCGGTTCACCGGCTGGCGCGGCCGGCTGGGCCTGCTGCCGCTGATCGCGGTCGGCCCCGGCCTGGTGCTCGCGCTGCTGGCCGGCGCCCCGGTCGTCGCCCCGCTCTACGACGCCGGCGGCTGGCGCCTGGTGCTCGGGGTGGTGATCGCCTTCCACGTGGTCTTCGTGCTGGTGTCGGTGGCGCTGGTGCTGGTGTACCGGTTCGTCGCGCCGGGCCGGATCGGGCTGCGCGCGCTGCTGTGGGCCGCGTTCGGCACCGGGTCGGTGCTGGCGGGGTTCCTGCAGGGCTTC
>DASQMQ010000582.1:0-16211 GCA_035645455.1 Pseudonocardia sp. | reverse complement strand
GACGAACAGCTCCTCCTTGCCGGCGAACTGGTGGTAGAGCGCGCCGCGGGTCACCCCGGCGGCGCGGGCGATCTCGTCGGTGCCGACCGCGGCGTAGCCGCGCTCGGTGAACAGCGGCCGGGCCGCCGCGACCAGCGCCCGCCGGGTCGCCGCCGAGCGCTGGGCCTGGGTCCTCTTGCTTTCCATACAACCTGTCCGTAAGTTACGTACAACCTGTTCGGAACTTTAGCGGAGGATCTCATGGACCTGACCCGAGACGTGACCGACCTGCCGGCCGGCCGGATCCACTACCGCACGGCCGGCCCGGCCGACGGCCGTCCCGTCGTGTTCGTGCACGGCTTCCTGGTCGACGACTCGCTGTGGGCGGACGTGCCCGAGCGGCTGGCCGACCAGGGGCTGCGGACGTTCGCCCCCACGTGGCCGCTGGGGTCGCACACCGAGGCGATGGCGCCGGACGGCGAACTCTCCCCGCGGGGCGTCGCCCGGATCGTGCTGTCCTTCCTGCAGGCCCACGACCTGCGCGACGTGATCCTGGTCGGCAACGACACGGGCGGGGCGATCTGCCAGTTCCTGCTCGACGAGGACCCGTCCCGGATCGGCGCGCTGGTGCTCACCAACTGCGACGCGTTCGAGGTGTTCCCGCCGTTCCCGTTCATGGCGCTGGTCCGCCTCTGCCGGCATCCGCGCGCCGCGCGCGCCGTGCTCGCGGCGCTGCGCTCGGCCCGGATGCGCACCAGCGCGCTCGGCTTCGGCGTGCTGGCCCGGCGCCGACTCACCGCCGCCGAGACCCTGCCCTGGGTCCGGCCCTTCCTCACCGACCCCGGGGTGCGCCGGGACCTCGCCCGGTTCAGCCGCGGCCTGCGGCCCGGCGACCTGGTCGACGTCGCGACCCGGCTGCCCGCGTTCGCCGGGCCGGTGCTGCTGTGCTGGGCGCCGAGCGACCGGCTGTTCCCCCTGGCGCTCGCTCGCCGGCTGCAGCGGACCTTCCCGGACGCCCGGCTGGTCGAGATCGAGCAGGCGCGCACGTTCATCCCGCTGGACCAGCCGGACCGCCTCGCCCACGAGGTCGCGGAGTTCCTGGCCCCGGCCGACCTGTCCTGACGCGGCCCGCGCCGGACGGGGGAGCTGCGGGGGGAGGATGATGGTGGGCGATGTCCGCCCCGTCCCGTCGCCCGCGCCGCCGTGGGCTCGTCGTCGCCGCACTGGCGATGGCCCTGCTGGCCGTTCCGGTGCCCGCTGCCGCGCAGGCGCCGCCGCTGACCGGGGAGGCCCTCGGCGCGGACCGGCTGCCGGACTGCGCGGCCGTGGTGGAGTCGATGGCGCCGCGGACCCGCCTGGCCCAGCGGCTGATGGTCGGGGTGGACGCGGCCGACCCGAGCGCCACCGCCACGACCGTGCACGACACCCAGGTCGGCGGGATCTTCCTCGGCGGCAACGCGACCGCGCTGCTGCAGGACCAGGCCCTGCGCGGGGTGCAGACCCGGGCCCGGATCCCGCTCGCGGTGGCCGTCGACGACGAGGGCGGCCGGGTCCAGCGGATCGACGAGCTCGACGGCTCGCTGCCCAGCGCCCGCCGGATGGCCGCCGAGCTGACTCCCGACGAGGTCCGCGAGCTGGCCCGGGAGCGCGCCGACGCGCTGGTCGCCCGCGGGGTGACCATGAACATGGCGCCCACCGTCGACGTGGGCACCCAGCCGGCCGGGTCGGTGATCGGCGACCGGGCCTTCGGCGACGACGCCGCCGCGGCGATCCCGTTCGCCCGCGCCTTCGCCGAGGGGCAGCGCGGGCAGGGCGTGTTCACCGTGCTCAAGCACTTCCCCGGGCACGGCCACGCCGACGGCGACTCGCACCGCGGCCGGGTGACCACCCCGCCGCTGGACGAGCTGCGCGGCGCGGACCTGCTGCCCTACGCCGAGCTGGTCGGCCCGGACGGTCCGCTGGCCTCCGGGGAGGGGCGCGACCGGACCGGGGTGATGGTCGGGCACCTGGACGTCCCCGGGCTGACCGACGGCCTGCCCACCTCGCTGGCCCCGGCGGCCTACGCGCTGCTGCGGCAGGACTACGGCTTCGACGGCCTGGTGCTGACCGACGACCTGGGGGCGATGAAGGCGGTCACCGGCACCTACGAGCTGCCCGAGGCGGTGGAGAAGGCACTCGCCGCGGGCGCGGACATGGCCCTGTGGTCCACCGGCGGGCGGGTCGCCCCGGTGCTCGACGGGCTGCAGGGTGCCCTGGCCGCCGGCCGTCTCGACCCCACCGCCAACGACCTGGCCGTGCAGCGCGTCCTGTCCGCCAAGGGCGTCTGCGGCCGGGCGTGAGAGGTCACGCCCGGGCGGGCCGGCGCGGCCCGTAGGTCAGCCGCCGGAGCAGGGTCTCGGCGGGGCCGCGGAGGCCGGCCCGCGCGGTCGCCACCGCGATCAGCAGGATCACCAGCCAGGTCAGGGCGGCGGCCAGGGCGAGCTGCCAGAGGTGCGCGTCCGCGCCGAGGCCCAGGGTCCAGGCCGGGAACAGCGCCACGAACGCCACCGACTGGGCCAGGTAGCAGGACAGCGAGCGCTGCCCGCACGCCTGCAGCGCCGCGGTCACCGGGCCGGGCCCGCCGCGCCCGGCGACCCGGATCGCGAGCAGCCCGAACAGCGCCGCGTACCCGGCCCCGCCGAGGTACCCGCCCAGCGCGTGCAGCGAGCCGGCGGCCAGCAACGCCGGCAGCGGGGCCGAGCTCCAGTACCCGGCGATGATCAGGGCCAGCGGCAGTCCACCGAGCACCGCGGCGGCCAACCCGGCGACCGCCACCCGGACCAGCACCGGCCGGTGCCGTTCGGGGTCGTCCAGCACGCCGCGTCGGGCGGCCCAGGCACCCGCGGCCACCGCCGCGACGGTCCCGAGGACCTGCAGGAGCAGCCCGATCGTCAGCCACTCGACGCCGCGCGCGACCGCGGCCGCGACGGGGTCGGCGATGGCCATCGAGGGTAGGAAGGCCTGCGGGTCGCCGGGCAGGGCCAGTGCGCTGCCGGCGTAGAACAGCGCCACCAAGGCGGTGCCGGCGGCGGCCACTTCGACCAGGGCCCGGTCCGAGCCGCGGACCAGCAGCCCGGCTGTCAGCACCGCGATCAGCCCGTAGGCCCCGACGATGTCGGCGGACCACAGCAGGACCCCGTGCACCGCGCCGATGGCCACCATCCAGGCGCCCCGCCGGCGGACCAGCCCGACCACGGAGTTCGCGGCCCGACCCGCGGTCGTCCGACGCCGGGTGAGCTGGACGATCCCGTAGCCGAACAGCAGGCCGAACAGGGGGTAGGCGCGGCCGTCGACCAGCAGCACCTGCAGCAGGGCGACGACGGAGTCGACCCCGCTGACCTCGCGCGGGTAGCCCCGTGGCCCGAGCGAGTGCCCGTAGCCGTAGGCGTGCACGTTGGCCAGGGCTATCAGCAGCAGCATGCCGCCGCGGGCCACGTCGGGTGCGAGCGCCCGGGCACCGGTGGGGGTGGCTCCCGGATCCACCGGGTGGGTATGGGTGGTCATGGCTGTGACGCTAGGGAGCGCGGAGCGTCCGGGAATCCATCGGTCGACCGACGCGGGTATCGGCCGACTGACCGAAGATGCGATAGCGCCAGTTGTCACTTTGTGTAGCGCGACTTGACAGAGTCGCCGGAGGGGGCGACGCTGAGGATCGTCAGGTGAGGCAGCGACCCCACCCGAGGCGCAGCACGCCGGACCCCCGCCGGTTCCGCCTCCAGCAGAACAGCACCGCACACCCTGCTCGGACGTCGCGAGGTCGCACGGCCACCGCTCGGCCCGATCGGAACCGGGCCCGGTGCTGGACCGGGCGACCGGGCGTCGCACAGCCGGATCGGCACCCACGCCGACCGGAACCCGTCCCGCACCCGAGGAACCGCGTCGCAGCAACGCGCGGCCGGGTGTCGGTACCGGGTCTGCACGACCTCCGGTCGACCGCGGGAGGTGAGCGATCGCAACGAGATCAGGTGCAGAGATGAGTGGATCGGACCGCCCCGTCGGCCGACCGTGCTGTTCGCGACCGCGTCGCTGGCGACCGGGAACCGCACCCGACCGGGTGTCGCGCTCGCCCGCCGGATCGCGGGGCGCGCCCTGAGCCCCGTGCGACGCGTCGCCGCCCCGCCGGACGGGGACGAGGACCGCGAGACCCAGCGGATGGCCTCGGTGCACGCCCTGCGGCTGCTGGGCACCCCGCCCGAGGATCGCTTCGACCGGATCACCCGGACCGCCCGGGACCTGCTCGGGGTCCCGTACGCCATGATCACCCTGGTGGGCACCGACCAGCTGTGGACGAAGTCCGCGGCTGGGGCCGCGGCCCGGCCGGTGCCGCGCGGCGAGTCGTTCTGCTCGCACGCGCTGGCCGCCGGGAAGCTCCTGGAGGTCCCCGACGCGACCCTCGACGCCCGGTTCGCGCACTTCCCGACGGTGGCCGGCGAGCCGTTCGTCCGGTTCTACGCCGGCCAGCCGGTCGCGGCGCCGTCCGGGTACCTGGTGGGTGCGCTGTGCGTGCTCGACCGCGTACCGCGGCGACTGAGCAGCCGGCAGCGACGATCACTGCGCGAGCTGGCCGCCTGGGTGGAGCTCGAGTACGCCGTACCGGGGTCCACCCAGAGCGAGCGCGATGCCGAGCGGGCCCGCCGGGACTTCGTCTCGGTGGTGAGCCACGAGCTGCGGACCCCGCTGACCTCCATCCGCGGTTCGCTGGAGCTGATCAGGTCGGGCCGGTTCGGCGAGCTGGAGCCCACCGTGGCGAAGCTGGTGGGCATCGCGGCCAAGAACACCGATCGGATGGTGCGGCTCGCCGAGGACGTCGTCGACCTGCACCTGATGCAACGCGGCAAGCTGCGCCTGCGGCTGGCCGGCTGCACCCTGCCGGAGATCGTCGAGCAGGCGGCGCTCGCGGTCCGGGATGTGGCCGACCGGGCGTCGGTGCGGATCGAGGTCGCCTGCGACGCCCCGGCCCCGCTGCTGGGCGACGCCGACCGGCTGGTCCAGGTCGTGACGAACCTGCTGGTCAACGCGGTGAACGTGTCGCCGTCCCCGGGGACGATCACGGTGCGCTGCGGGAGCGACGGGAGCTGGGCCGAGTGCTCGGTGCGCGATCACGGCCCCGGCGTCTCGCAGGGCCGGCTGGACGCGATCTTCGAACCGTTCGTCCAGTTCGAGGTGCCCGGACAGCGGCGGACCGGTCGTGCCGGACTGGGACTGGCGATCGCTCGCGGGATCGTCGACGCGCACGGCGGGCACCTGTGCGCGCGGCCGGCCGACGGTGGCGGCGGCAGCGTCTTCGAGGTCTCCCTGCCCGCCGCCGGGCCCGACATCGAGCGGGCCTGGTGGTAGCGGGACTCAGCACCGGCTGAGGTACCCGATCAGCTGATCGCCGATGCGGCCCGTGTCGAACGGCTTGGCCAGCACGGCCAGCGCACCGAGGGTCTGCAGCCAGGCGTCGAGCACGGGTTCGGCGCTGGCCGTCACGAAGACCACCGGCAGGGAGGTGGTGCGCGGGTCCGCCCGCAGTGCGGCCAGCACCTGGGGACCGTCCATCATCGGCATCTCGACGTCCAGCACCACCATGTCCAGCTCGGTGGACCAGCAGATCTCCAGCGCCTGCCGGCCGTCGGTGACCGCCCGGACGTCCCAGCCCAGGTAGACCACCAGGCACAGGGCCAGCACCTGCAGGTTGTCCTCGTCGTCGTCGACGACGAGGATCCTCATGGTCTGCCCGACGGCGTGATCCGGTACCCCACGCCACGCACGGTGGTGATGGCCTCCCGCTCCCCGGCCGCGGCGAGCTTGCGGCGCAGGTTGGACATGTGGACGTCGACGGCGTGCTCGTCGGCCAGCCACGCACCGCCCCACACCTCCTCCCGGAGCTGGTCGCGGGTGTGCACCTGCCGCGCGTCCGCCGCGAGTGCGGCCAGCAGGTTGAATTCGATCTTCGTGAGTACGATCAGGCGGCCCGCGGTCCGCACCTCGCGGGCGGCGAGGTCGATCTCCAGCGAGCTGCTCGGGGGCCCGTCCTGCTGCTGGTCCCGGTCCTGCTCCGGCCGAGCCTGCGGCAGCTGGCGGGGGCGGCGCAGCATGGCCTGCACGCGGGCGGCGAGCTCGCGGGGCGAGAACGGTTTGGTCAGGTAGTCGTCGGCGCCGATGGACAGACCGATCACCTTGTCGACCTCGTCCGCGCGGCAGGTCAGCATGAGGACGTAGGCGTCGGAGAACTGGCGCAGCCGGCGGCACACCTCGAACCCGTCCGGACCGGGGATGTTCAGATCGAGCAGCACCACGTCGGGTGCCCAGTCGTGGACCTCGCTCAGCGCGTGGTCGCCGTCGCCGACCGTGTGGAGGTCCAGGTGGGCACCGGCCAGTGCCAACTCGATCAGGTAGCTGACCTCGGCGTCGTCCTCGACGATCAGCACCTTCGCCGGCACCGTCATGGTCCGCAGTGTGCGGGTGTCGCAGCGCAGAGCCGAGCCGATCGCGCTGCCGTTCACCACAACGTGCGATCCGGAGAGCGGGGTCACGGTTGCCCCGCCGTGGTGCGCGCCGGACCGACTGCCGGGCGTCGGCGACGCACCAGCAGCAGCACCGCGACCGCCGCGACGGCCAGCGCGGCCCCACCGGCGACGTACCAGCCGAGCTGGACGGCCGACGACGCCGATGACGCCGATGACGCCGACGCCGATTCCTCCGCCGCGACGGCGGCCTCCGCGGCCGCCCCCGCCGGGAGCTGGTCGGAGTCGGACGCGCAGACGATCGGCGGTCCGTCGCTGGACAGCGCGGCGCAGACGACGGTGGCCATCCGGAGCAGCTCCGGCGGGGTGTCCGACACGGTCATGGTGGACCGGACGACGGTCTCCGCGGTGGGGGCCAGGTCCATGGTCCAGCTGATGCCCTCCGGGCCGGCCACGCCGTCGGTGTCCGCCGATCCGAAGACCAGGCCCGCCGGCACGGTCTGGGTCACCAGCAGGCCGGTGACCGCGGACGATCCCAGGTTGCGGATGGTGACCGCGGAATCGAGGGTGTCGCCGGCCGTCGTGGACGTGCGCCCGTTGTCGACGGTGATGCTCAGCTGCGGGGCCTCGACCGGCGCCGCTCCGGCCGGGCCGCCGGTCAGCAGCATGATCGAGGCGAGCCCGCAGATCACGGCCGCGGCCCGCAGGGCGGATGGTGCTGGGATCTCGGAGCTGTTCACGCCTGGTCCTCTCACTGGGTCGGCGGACGCGGGGTCATGGCGCGCTGACGATGTAGTCGAGCTCCGCCGAGTAGGTGTCGGACGGGACGAACGGGATCTCGACCTGGTAGTCGTTGCTGACCGCGTCGCCGCCGGGAGCGGACGGGGTGGCCTGCCGGTGGACGGTCAGCGGCCCCAGGTCCGACAGCGGCCGGAACGCGTCGGTGCCGCTCTCCCGCACGCCCAGCTGCCCGATCGGGATGGTCTCGGTGTTGCCCGGTGATCCGGTCAGCGAGTCGTCCGCGGGCTGGACGGACACCAGGTAGCCGCTGGCGCTGTTGGTCGTGACCGTCATGGTGACGGTGCCGTTGGAGCTGACCGTGCTGTTGGGCAGGCCGGTGAGGGTGAAGGACGGGGTCAGGTCGGTCAGCGTGATGGTGCGGGCGGCGACCGGGGTGGTGGTGGCGCAGGGCAGGGCGGTGGCGTCCGGGCCGCAGACGCTGCCGGTCGAGGTGGAGCTCACCTGGTTGGTCAGCACGCCGTCGCCGGGTCCGGTGATGTTCGCGGTGATCGAGTAGCTGATCACCACGGTGGCGCCGACCGGCAGCGCGCCCGTCCAGCCGAGGCCGCCGGCGGTGTTCGTGACGGTCCCGGTGGTGGCGGTCGCACCACCGTCGTAGGTGGCGTCGTCGAGCACTCCGGCCAGCGAGTCGGCCAGGTTGGCGGCGGGGTAGTCGGCCTGCCCGGTGTTGGTCGCCGACACCGTGTAGTCGAGGGTGTCGCCGGCCACCACCTCGCTCGCGTCGGTGGTCTTGGTGATGGTGAGGGCCGGGACGAGGACGGTCACGGCGCTGCTGCACCGCGGGTCGGTCCCGTCGGCGCAGGTGCTGCCGGCCGAGCCGGAGACCACGGTGTTCTCCAGCAGGCGGTCGCCGGTGGCGGGGAAGCGGGTCGTGACGGAGTAGGTGATGGTCGCCGTCGCCCCGACGGCGATGGGGCCGCTCCAGGCCAGGGTGTCGTTGGTGTACTCGACGGTCCCGGTGGAGCTCACCGCGTTGCCGGCGTAGGTGGCGTCGTCGAGCACGCCGGCGAGCGGGTCGGTGAAGGTGGCCGGCGCGTAGGGGGTCTCCCCGGTGTTGGCCAGGGTCACCGTGTACTCGACGACGTCCCCGGCGGTCACGGCCGTGGTGTCGGCGGTCTTGGTGACCACCAGCGCCGGCACCAGCACCCGGACCAGCGTCGTGCAAGCGGGCACCGTGTTGCCGGGCGGGCAGGTGATGCCGGGCGTCGACGAGGTGACGGCGTTGACCATCGCCTTGTCGGCGTTGTCCGGGTCGTCGACGACGATCGAGTAGGTGATCGTCGCGGTGGCGCCGCGGAGCAGGTCGCCGGTCCAGGTGAGGACGGGCTCGGTGTAGCCGAGGACGCCGCCGCCCACCACCACGGCGTCGCCGTTGTAGGTCGAGTCGGGCAGCAGGCCGGCCAGCGAGTCGGTGACGACGGCACCGGTGTAGTCGGTCTCACCGGTGTTGGTGACGATGATGGTGTAGACGACCGTGCCGCCGGGAGTGGTGGTGGGCGCGCCGGCCGTCTTGCTGATGGTCAGGGCCGGGATCAGGACGGTCACCGTGGCTGTGCAGGCCGGGTCGGTGCTGTCGGCGCGGCAGGTGCTGCCGGCGGCCGGGGCGAGGACCGTGGTGGTCATCGTCCGGTTGCCGGTGTCGGGGGTGCGGACCGTCACCGCGTAGGTGATCGTGGCGGTCTCGCCGACGGCCAGCGTGCCGGTCCAGGAGAGGTTCGGGGCGTCGTAGGTCGCCAGACCGCTGGTGGCGGAAACCTCTCCGCCGAAGGTGGCGTCGTCCAGGACGTCGGTCAGCGCGGTGCTGACGACCGTGCCGGTGTAGGGGGTCTGGCCGGTGTTGGCCACCGTGATGGTGAAGACCACCTGGTCGCCCGGGGTCGCCGTGGCGGCGCTCGCGGTGGTCGAGACCGCGAGGCCGGGGATCAGGACGGTGACCGAGTTCGAGCACTGGGCGTCGGCACCGCAGGTGCTTCCGACCGCGGTCGAGGTGACCGTGGTGGCCAGGATCCGGTCGCCGGTGTCCGGATCGGCGACGGTCACCGAGTAGGTCACGACCGCGATCGCGCCGATGGCGAGGTCGCCGGTCCAGGTCAGTTCCGGTGCGGCGTAGGCGAGCGTCCCGGTGGTCGCCGTGGCGTCGCCGGGGTATGCCGCGTCGTCCAGCACGCCGGCGAGCTGGGTGGTGACACTCGCGGCGGTGTAGGGCACCTGGCCGGTGTTGCTGATGGTGACCGTGTAGCCGACGGACGACCCGGGCACCGCGGTGGTGCGGTCCGCGGTGACGGCGATGTCCAGTGCCGGGACCAGGACGGTCACCAGCGTGGTGCAGCCGGCGGGCGCCGACCCGGCGGTCGGACAGGTGCTGCCCACCTCGTCCGAGGTCACCCGGTTGACCATCCGCTTGTCGCCGAGGTCGGGGTCGTTGACCTGGACCGCGTAGGTGATGACCGCCGTCTGGTCCACGGCGAGGTCCCCGGTCCAGGTCAGGATCGGGCTGGCGAACGTCACGGCCCCGCTGGTGGCCGCGGCGTCACCCTGGTAGGTCGCGTCGTCCAGGACACCGATGAGCGAGTCGCGCACCACGGCCCCGGTGTAGGGCGTCTGGCCCGAGTTGTGGACGGTGATCGTGTAGCTGACCGGCGAACCCGGGTTCGCGGTGGACACCCCGGCCGCCTTGGTGATGGTCAGGCCGGGGATCAGCACCAGCACGTCGGTCCGGCAGTCGGCACCGGGAGCCGCGGTCGGGCAGTTGCTGCCCACCGCACCGGTGGTGACGAGCGTGGTCAGGTGCTTGTCGCCGAGGTCGGGATTGTTCACCGTGAACGACCCGGTCACCGTCACGACGCCGCCCACCGGGATGTCCCCGGTCCAGGCGGTCCCCGTGGTTCCGGAGGTCAGGCTGCCGCCGCTGACCGCGGTATCGCCGTTGGAGGTGGCATCGTCCAGCGTCCCGCGGAGATCGTGGTCGATGCTGATCCCGACGTAGGGCACCTGACCGGCGTTGGTGAAGGTGACGGTGTTGCGCACCACCCGGGTCGGCTGGGTGGTGGTGACGTCGGTCGTGCTGAGGATGCGCAGGCTCGCGATCGGCACCGACGTGGAGCACCG
Source organism: Pseudonocardia sp. (assembly GCA_035645455.1). Classification (GTDB taxonomy): domain Bacteria; phylum Actinomycetota; class Actinomycetes; order Mycobacteriales; family Pseudonocardiaceae; genus Pseudonocardia. Next base: position 5,835 of record DASQMQ010000582.1, on the reverse strand, counting down.
GGAGTCGGTTCCCGCTGCGGGGCAGTTGCTGCCCTGGCTGGTCGAGGTGACGGTGTGGTCCAGGCGGTAGTCCCCGTTCCCGGCCGGTGCGACGGTGACCGCGAAGGTGATCGTCACAGCGGTGCCGGGGGCCAACTCGCCCGTCCAGCTCAACGTTCCGTCGGTGATCGCGGCCGTGCCGCTCGACGCCGTGACGGCGCCGGTGACGGTGGCGTTGTCGAGCACGTCGGCCAGCGGGACGGTCAGGTCGGCCGCGGAGTAGGGGGTCTGCCCCGTGTTGGTGGCGGTGATCGTGTAGCTGACCGTGGCACCCGGCACGGTGGTCGTGGGGTCCGCCGCCGAGACGATGGTCAGGGCCGGGGTGCGGACCTCGACGCTGCTGCGGCACGCGGCGTCGTCGTTGGCCGGCGGGCAGGTGCTGCCGACCTCGGTCGAGCTGACCGGGTTGGTCATCGTCTTGTCGCCGGTGGCCGGGTCCTGGGCGGTGACCGAATAGCTGATGATCGCGGTCGCGTTGGCAGCGAGGTCGCCGGTCCAGGTCAGCACGGGAGCGCTGTAGGACACAGCCCCCGATGAGGCCGTGGTGGTCGCCGGGCTGTACGTCGCGTCGTCGAGCACCCCGACGAGCGTGTCGCTGACGATGGCGCCGACGTAGGCCGCCTGTCCGGAGTTGTGGACCGTGATCGTGTAGCCGACGGTGCCGCCGGGCACGGTCCAGGTGGTGTCGGCGGCCTTGGTGATGCTCAGGCCGGGCAGCAGCACGGGGAGGTACGTGGTGCAGACGGGGTCGGTCCCGCCGGCGGGGCAGTTGTTGCCCAGAGCGGAGGAGATCAGCGTTCCGGTGATGATCTTGTTACCCGGATCGGGGTCGCGGACGGTCAACGTGCCCACGGCCGTCACGGTGCCGCCGACCGGGATGTTGCCGGTCCAGGTGATGCCGCTCTCGGTCAGCACCAGGCTGCCCGAGCTCGCGACCTGGTCGCCGTTGGGCACGACGTCGTCCAGGGTGTCGTCGCCGGGCTGGGTGACGGTGATGCCGGTGTAGTCGTAGGTGCCGGTGTTGGTGAAGGTGGCGGTCAGGTGCACGATCGAGCCCGGAGTCGTCGAGGTCTCGGTGAAGTGCTGCTCGAGCAGCAGGGCGGCGATCGGCACCCTGGTGGTGCAGCTCGGGTCGGTGCTGGCTGCGGCGCAGTTGTTGCTGGCGGGCAGGGACGTCGAGCTGATCCGCTCGGTGAGGATCCGGTCGCCGGTCGGGACGGCGGCCACCGTGACCGAGTAGGTCATCGTGATCGTGCCGTCGGCCGGCACCGTCCCGGTCCAGTTGAGGTCGGAGCCGACCAGCGCGACTGTCCCGCCCGACGCCGTGGCGTCACCGTTGTAGGTGGCGGTGTCGAGGACGTCGGCCAGTGCGTCGGTGAAGACCGCATCCTCGTCGACGGCTTGGGAGTTGCGCACGGTCACCGTGTAGTTGACCGTGCCCCCGGCCACGGTGGCCGCCACGTCGGCCTGGGTGGTGAACGTGAGGCTGACCGAGTCGGTGACGACCACGGTCGCGGTGCAGCGGGCGTCGTTGGCACCGGCGGGGCAGTTGTTGCCGGCGGTCGTCGACACGACGGTGTTGGCCATCGTGCGGTCGCCGGCGCTCGGGTTGGTGGCCGTCACCGTGTACGTGACCGTCGCCGAGGCACCGGGGGCGAGCGCGCCCGACCAGCTCAGCACCCCGCTCGCGAAGCCCACGGTGCCGGTGGTCGCGGAGCCGGTGCCGTAGGTCGCGTCGTCCAGCACTCCGGCCAGCGAGTCGGTGAACGCCGCGGCGGAGAACGGGACCTGCCCGGAGTTCGTCGCCGTGATCGTGTAGGTGACGGTGCTGCCGAGCGTCGCGGCCGCGCGGTCCGCGGTCTTCACCAGGGTGAGCGCGGGCGTCAGGATGACCACGGTGCTGCGGCAGGCGGTGGTCGTGCTCCCCGGTGGGCAGGTGCTGCCGACCGCGGTGGAGCTGACCGAGTTGACCATCGCCTTGTCGGCGGTGGGCGCGACCGCCGCGGTGACCGAGTAGGTGATGGTGGCGCTCGCCGACGGGGCGAGGTCACCGGTCCAGGTCAGCGTCGGCGCGCTGTAGACGACGGTTCCGCTGCTCGCGGTGGCGTTCCCGTTGTAGGTCGCCTTGTCGATGACCGCACCGAGCTGGTCGACGACCGAGACGGCGGCGTACGGGGTCTGGCCGTTGTTGGTCACCGTGACCGTGTAGCCGACGGTGCCGCCGGGGACGGTGAAGGGGGTGTTGGCGGCCTTGGCGATGGTGAGCCCGGGGACGAGCACGGTGACCGTGAAGGTGCAGCGCGGGTCGGTGCCGGCCGGGGGGCAGTTGTTGCCGGGGGCGGTGGACTCCAGGGTGGCGGTGATGATCTTGTTGCCCGGGTCGGGGTTCTTGACGGTGAGCGTGCGGGTGGACGTGACGACGCCGCCGACGGGGATGTCGCCGGTCCAGGTGATGGCGGTCGCGGTCCGCACCAACGACCCGGAGGAGGCGATCTGGTCGCCGGTGGGGATGGCGTCGTCGGCGACGTCGCCGCGCGGGCTGACGATGGAGATCCCGACGTAGGGGACCTGCCCGGTGTTGGTGAAGGTCTGGGTGAGGCGCACGGTCGAGCCCGGGGTGGTCGTCGGCTCGTCGGCGGTCTGGGTGAGCACGAGGCCGGCCACCGGCACCGTGCTGGTGCACCGCGGGTCCGGGCTGCTCGCCGCGCAGTTGCTGCCGGGCGTGGTCGAGGAGACGGTGTTGGTCACCAGGTTGTCGCCCCCGCCGGCCGCGCGCGGGGTGACCGAGTAGGTGACGGTGGTGCTGGCGCCGGGCGCCAGGGCCCCGGTCCAGGTCAGGGTCGAGTCGGCGTAGCCGACGGTGCCGGTGCCGGCCACGGCGTCGTTGTTGTAGTCGGCGTCGTCCAGCACTCCGGTCAGCGGGTCGGCGAAGGTCGCCGCGCTGTAGTTCGTGGCTCCCGAGTTCGTGACGGTGACGGTGTAGCCGATCGTCGCGCCGGGGGCGGCGGTCGGGACGTTCGCTGTCTTGACGATCGTCAGGCCGGGGACCGTCACCTGCACGACGGCGGTGCAGCGAGGGTCGGTGCTGCCGGCGGCGCAGTTGCTGCCCGCCGAGCTGGAGACCACGCTGTTGCGGAGCCAGTGGTCGCCGGGGGCCGGGTCGCGCACGGTCGCCGAGTACTCGATCGTCGCGCTCACCCCCGGGGCCAGCGCGCCGGTCCAGGACAGCACCGGCGAGCTGTAGGTCACGGTGCCGCTGGTCGCCGTCGCATCGTCGCCGTAGACCGCGTCCGTCAGGACCGCGGCCAGCGAGTCGCTGAACGTGGCCGCCGGGTAGGTGGTCTCACCGTTGTTGCTGACCGTGATGGTGTAGGCGACCGTCCCGCCGGGCTCGACCGTCGTCACGTCGGCAGTCTTGGTGATGACCAGGCCCGGGATGAGGACGGGGACGTGGGAGGCGCAGGCCAGGGCCGCCGAGCCGGTCGGGCAGTTGCTGCCCGGGACGTCGCCGCTGACGTAGAGGTGCAGGTCCTTGTCCCCGGTCACCGGGTTGTTGACGGTGACCGAGACGGTGGCGTTGGCGGTCGCCCCGGGGGCCAGGCTGAGCGTCCAGGTCGCGGTGCCGTCGGCGTTGAACACCTGGTCACCCGTGCTGACCAGGGCGTCGTTGTTCAGGGTCGCGTCGTCCACCAGGCCGGCGACGTTCGTGGTGAGCTGGATGCCGGTGTAGGGCGTCTGACCGGTGTTCTGCACGGTGAGCGTGTAGCCGACGACCGCGCCGGGGGTGGTGGAGGTCGTCGGGTCGGCCGCGACGGCGATGTCCAGTCCGGGGATGAGCACGCTGACGCTGCTGGAGCACTCCGGGGCAGTGCCGCCGACCGGGCAGTTGCTGCCCGTGGAGGTCGACGTGGCCGCGGCGAGCAGCGTCCGGTCGCCGGTGGCCGGCGACTTCACGGTGACCGAGTAGGTGATCGTGGCGCTCGCGGCGACGGCCAGGTTGCCGGTCCAGGTGAGCGTCGAGCCGTTCAGCGCGACGGTGCCGGCGGTGGTGGCCGCGTCGCCGTTGTAGATCGCGTCGTCGAGCACCCCGGCCAGCGCGTCGCTCACGGTCGCCCCGGTGTAGGGGATCTGGCCCGAGTTGGTGACCGAGAGGGTGTACTGCACGACCGAGCCGGGGGTGGTCGTGGTGACATCGGTCGATCGGGAGACGGTGAGGCCGGGGACCAGGACCTGGACGGTGCTGGTGCACGCCGGGTTCGTCCCGCCGACCGGGCAGGTGCTGCCCGCCGCGGACGAGGTGGTGACGGTGGTCAGCGTCCGGTTGCCGGGGTCGGGGTCGCGGACCGTCATCGACAGCGTGATCGTGGCGCTGGCGCCCACGGCCAGGTCGCCGGTCCAGACCAGCGACGTCCCGCCCGGTCCGGGCGCGATGGTCCCGGACGAGACGACGGCGTTGCCGTTGTAGGTCGCGTCGTCCAGTGCGCCGGACTGGTCGATCGTCACCGACGTGCCGGTGTAGGGCGTCTGCCCGGTGTTGGAGATCGTCACCGTGTACGGCACGACGCCGCCGGGTGTGGTGGTGGTGACGCCCGCGGTGGTCGTGATCGACAGGGCCGGCACCAGCACGGTCACGGTGGCCGTGCAGCTGGGCGCCGGGTTGCCGCTGGGACACGGGCTGCCCGCCGTGGAGGACACGACGGTGCCGGTCAGCGACTTGTTGCCGAGGTCGGGGTTGTTCACCGTGACCGTGTAGGTGATCGTGGCGCTCGCGCCGGGGGCCAGGGCGCCGGTCCAGGTCAGCGAGGGGCTGGTGTAGGAGAGGTTGCCGGTGGTCGCGGCGGCGTCGGCGTTGTAGGCGGCGTCGTCGAGCACCCCGGCGAGGCTGTCGGTGAAGGTCGCCGCGGGGTAGCTGGTCTGCCCGTTGTTGGTGATCACGACCTGGAAGCCGACCGTGCTGCCCGGGGTCGTGGTGGCCACGGTGGCGGTCTTGACGATGGTCAGCCCGGCCACGGTCACGGTGACGGTGCACCGGTGGTCGGTGCTCCCGGCCCTGCAGTTGTTGCCTACCGTCGGGGACGTGATGGTGTTGACCAGCACCTTGTTGCCCATGACGGGGTTGTTCACGGTGACCGAGTAGGTGATGGTGACCCCGCCGTCGGCGCCGACGTTCCCGGTCCAACTGAGGTTCGGCGCGCTGTAGGACGCCGTCCCGCTGGTCGCGGTGACGTTGCCGTTGTAGACCGCGTCGTCGAGCACCCCGGTCAGCGGAGTGGACAGCGTCATGCCGGTGAAGGCCGTCGAGCTGGTGTTGGTGATCGTGACCGTGTAGGCCACGGTGGACCCGGCCGTGGTGGAGGAGGCGTTCGCCGCCGCGGCGATCACCAGCGGGCCCGTGCCGATGGCCACGGTCACCGCCTTGGTGGCCGTCTGACCGTTGGCGTCCACCACCGAGACGGTGAACGGGTAGCTGCCCCCCGTGGTCGGGGTGCCGGACAGGACACCGTTGCCGGTGTTGAAGCTCAGCCCGGCCGGCACGGCACCGGCCGAGATCGACCAGGTGAGCGGGAGGGTACCGCCGGTGACGGCGAAGGTGTGGCTGTAGGCGACGCCGGCCAGGCCCGACGGCGGGGAGGCCGCGGTGAAGGCCGGCGAGGCGACCACGACGAGGGTGGCGGTCGCGGACGCGACCTGGTTGAAGGAGTCGGTGGCGGTGACGGTGACGGTGAAGTTGCCGCTGGCCGTCGGGGTTCCGCTGATCAGACCGGTGGTGGTGTTGATGGTGACGCCGGCGGGCAG
>DASQMQ010000581.1:0-16366 GCA_035645455.1 Pseudonocardia sp. | reverse complement strand
GAACAGCCGGGCGCCGAGCTCGCGCTCCAGCGCGGCGATGCGCTTGGACACCGCCTGCTGGGTGAGCGAGAGGTCGTCCGCGGCGTCGGTGAAGCGGCCGGCGTCGGCTGCGGCGACGAAGGTCCGCACGCCGTCGAGGTCCACGACGGGCGACCGTAGCCGCACGCCCGTCGGTTGTGGCTCGCCGGCGGGTCGGTTGTTCGCCCCCCGGCCCCCGCTCCCGCTGTGATCGACGGCATGGCGGGGCGAGGGCTGGGGCGGCGGTTCGGGTGGCTGTGGGCGGCGTACGCGGTGAGCACCGCCGGCACCTGGCTGGCCTTCGACGCGCTCCCGCTCGTCGCGATCCTGGTGCTGCACGCCGGACCGGCGGAGGTGGCGGCGCTGGCCGCGGCGGGACGGGCGGCGGGCGCCGTGCTGGCCGTGCCGATCGGGCCGTGGGTGGAGTCCCACCGCAAGCGGCCGGTGATGGTCGCGGCGGACCTCGTGCGGTGCGCGGCGCTGCTGAGCGTGCCGGTCGCCTTCCTGCTCGGTCGGCTCGGCTTCACCCAGCTGCTCGTGGTGGCCGTCGTCGCCACCGCGGCCGACCACGCGTTCCGGGCGGCCGCCGGGGCGTACCTGCGGGCGCTCGTGGCCCCCGCTGACCTGCTGGTGGCCAACGCCCGGTTCGAGGCCACGACCTGGACCGCCACCGCGCTCGGACCACCGCTCGGCGGGGCGGGGATGGGGCTGTTCGGCCCGCTGGCCACGGTGCTGGCCGACGCGGCCAGCTTCCTGCTCTCCGCGCTGGGGATCCGGGCGATCGGCGGACCGGAGTCGCGCCCGGTGCCCGCGGCCGCTCACCGCCGGGGCCCGGCCGACCTGCTCGCCGGTTGGCGGCACGTCCTGGCCGATCCGGTGCTGCGCCCGCTGTTCGTGCACACCGCGCTGGTCAACGGCCTGATCCTGGCCACCGCACCGCTGCTGGCCGTGCTCATGCTCGGGCCGCTCGGGTTCACACCCTGGCAGTACGGCCTGGCGTTCGCCGCCCCGTGCGTCGGCGGGCTGGTCGGCTCCCGGCTGGCCGGCCCGCTCGTCGCGCGGTTCGGGCGGCGTCGCGTGCTGCGCGCGGCCGGCGCCCTGCGGGTGTGCTGGCCGGTGGGGCTGGCGTTCGTCGGTCCGGGGACACCCGGGCTGCTGCTGGTGATCGCCGTCGAGCTGGGCCTGATCACCTGCACGGGCGTGTTCAACCCGGTGCTCGCCACCGAGCGCCTCGACCGCACCCCGGCCGACCGCGTCGCTCGGACGCTGACCGCGTGGTCGGTGTCCAACGGCCTGGTCGTCGCGGCCCTGACGGCGGCGGGCGGGGTGCTGGCGGCCGCGGTGGGCCCACGGGCGGTGATCGCCGCGGCCGGCGTCCTGCTGCTGGCGACCCCGGTGGTGCTGCCCGGCGAGGACCTGCCGGCGCGACGACGGTACGGGACCCGGTGACGGGAGCGGGTGCGCAAGAACGGTCGGGCGCGCGGGCCCGCCGGTCGGCCACGCTGGGACCATGACCGGGACGACGACGCCGAAGACCGTGTTCTACACCGCGACCACCCTGGACGGGTTCATCGCCGACCCATCGGACTCGCTGGACTGGCTGTTCGTCCAGGACATCGACGAGAACGGCCCGATGAACTACAACTCGTTCATCGCCGGCGTCGGTGCCCTGGTCATGGGGGCCACGACCTACGAGTGGATCCGCGGGCGGGTCGACGAGGGCCGGGAGAAGTGGAGCTACTCGATGCCGACCACCGTGATGACCCACCGCGACCTGCCGGCGGTCGAGGGCGCCGACCTGCGCTTCGCCTCCGGCGACGTCACCGCGGTGCACGCCGGGCTGGTGGCCGCGGCCGGCGGGCGCGACGTGTGGGTGGTCGGCGGCGGCGACCTGGCCGGGCAGTTCGCCGACGCCGGGCTGCTCGACGAGATCGTCGCGGCGATCGCCCCGGTCACCCTGGGCGCGGGCCGGCCGCTGTTCCCGCGGCGCCACGCCCTGCGCCTGGTCGACCTGGCCCGCAACGGGGCGTTCGCCTGCGCCCGCTACGCGGTGCTCGGTCCGCGCACCACGGACTGGTCGGGGTGACCGGCCGCGACCGCCTGCGCGAGCTCCTCGATGCCGTCCTCGACGAGGAGCACCGGACGCTGGGCGACATGGCCGAGGGGGCCTACTCCTCGCCGTTCCACTTCAGCCGCCGGCTCGCCCGCGACACCGGCGAGCCACCGGTGTCGATGCGCCGGCGCGTGGCGCTCGAGCGCGCCGCCTGGCAGCTCGCGCACGGCGCCGCGGTCACCGACGCGGCGTTCGCGGCGGGGTACGACTCGGTCGAGGGGTTCGCGCGCGCCTTCGGCCGGGCCTACGGCTACCCGCCCAGCACGACGCCGACCGGTCCGACCACCGGCTCGGCGCACTGGCTGCCCGCCCCGAACGGCATCCACTTCCACGCGCCCGACGGGCTGTGGATCGAAGGACCGGCCCGGGCGGCCGGGGGCGAGGTCACCGCGCTGCTGGCCCACCACGACGTCCACGACGTGCGGACGCTGGTGGAGCTGGCCAAGGGCCTCGACCCGGCCGAGTACGCCCGCGAGCGGCTGCCCGGGCTGACCCTGCTGCACTGGGCCGGCCCGGAGGGCTCGCTCGCGGCGCTGCTCAACCGGGCGGTGGGCACCTACGAGATCTGGCTGGCCTCCGTCGAGGGCGCCGACCACTCCGGCCGGCTCTGCGACGACGCCGACCCGGTCGAGCTGGCCGCCCGGCTCGACGCCGTGGTGCCGCGCTGGCTGGCGTTCGTCGCCGACGTCGAGCGGCGCCGCGCCTGGGGCGACCGCGTGGTGGACGCGCTGTGCGATCCGCCCGAGAGCTTCGTGCTCGGCAGCGTCCTCGCGCACGTGCTCACCTACTCCGCCCAGCGCCGCGGCCTGGCGCGCGCCCTGCTGCGCCGGGCCGGGATCGCGGTGGGCGAACCCGCGCGGCCGGGCGGACCGCCCGACCCGGCCCGCGACGGCGACCCCATCGAGTGGCTGCGCAGGCACGCACCCTGACCGGAGCTCGGAGGTCCGGTCAGAGGTCGTAGTCGAAGGAGTACGTGTGCTCCCCGGCCTCGGACATGGCGATGGTCAGCACGCCGGTCAGCCCGGCCAGCTCCCCGGTGCCCGAGTTCGGCACCACGTCCACCTTCATGTCCCCGCCGCCGCCGGCCATCAGCGCCGAGTGCCGCAGCACGAACGCGCCCTTGCGCCCGTCGACCGCGGCCGTCACCCGCTCGATCGCCACGTAGGTCGCGGTGCCCTCGCCGGCCATCGCCTGCAGCAGCTCCGCGGCGCTGGTACCGGTGATCCCGCCCTCGAACGACTTGGTGTTGCGGGCCCGCACCAGCTTGGCGCCCTCGGCGCCGTCGGTGTCGTCGTCGATGACCTCCTCGTCCCAGGAGGTGATGTCGAAGCGCCCGGTCGTCGTCGTCATGCGCCCATGGTCGCCGGAGCCGGCCGCGGGGTATTGGACGAACCCGACAGCCGCCGCGCCGCCCGGACCAGCATCCCCCGCACGATCACCGGGTGGATCGGGCGCACGAGCGCGAAGTAGAGCCGCCCACGCCGGTTGTGCAGCCGGACGACCGTGCTCAGGACCACGCGGTCGGGCTCGCGGCGCACGCTCGCCCGGAAGTCGAGGTGGCCGTCGTCGGTGCCGAGCAGCACCTCGTCGGCCGTGCGGGCGCGGGTGCCGAAGGCCGAGGCATCGCCGCGCCGGATGCCGACCAGGCCGACGAGGGCCTGGCGCAAGCCCATCAGCGCCGCTACCCAGGCCGGCGGGTCGCGGAAGACGGCGTCCGCCCAGGCCTGCGGGTCCTCGGGCGCGCCCGGCCGCGCCGCGACGGCGAACGCGTCGGCGAAGTCGACCCGCGGCAGCGCCCCGTCCAGCAGGCCACCGCGCGGCACCGGGACCGCCCGCGCGCGGATGTCGGCGGTGTCGAACAGTCGCAGCAGCCGCACCCACGGCGTCCAGCGCGCCGGGCGCGCCGGTCCGGTGCCGGCCACCAGTTCGGCCCGGTCGAACAGGTCCTCGATCAGCGCGTCGTGCAGCCACCGCACGACGGCCGGCCACAGCAGGACCATGGGCCAGCCCATCCGGCCCTCGGCGACGTGCCGCAGGATCGAGCCCGACCCCCCGTCGGGCTCGATCGAGAAGGCGTGCCACCCGTGCACGCCCAGGCCGGGGTCGAAGGCGAACTCGACGCGCCGCCCGGGCTGGTACCCGGTGACCCGGTAGCGGATCGGGCCGTGCCCGCCGGCCGCCCCGACCGCGACCGGACCGTCGAGCACCATCGGCTCCCACTGCGGGCTGGGCCACAGCCGGTCCTCCGGTCCGCCGAGGCGGTCCAGCAGCGGGGCCAGCTCCGCGGCCGGGACCGGCACCCGGCGCTCGTGCACGTTCCGAACCATCCCGACCTCCGTACGCCACCGTATGGTTTTCCGTACGGTAGCGTATGTCAGTGCCGGAGCGGAAGCGGTTGAGCGCGCAGGACTGGGTCGACGCCGCGACGGCCGTGCTGGCCTCCGGCGGCGTGGCGGCGGTGGCGGTGGAGCCGCTGGCCGCCCGGCTCGGCACCACCAAGGGCAGCTTCTACTGGCACTTCGCCAACCGGGACGCGCTGCTGGAGGCGACCCTGCTGGAGTGGGAGCGCCAGGCCACCGAGGACGTCATCGTGCTCGTCGACGACGAGCCCGACGCGCGCACCCGGCTGCACCGGTTGATGGGCATCGCGCTGGCCGGCGACCCGGAGCGCCCCGGAGAGCGCATGGAGCTGACCCTGCTGGCCACCGCGGACCACCCGCTGGTGGCCCCGGTGCTGGCCCGGGTCACCGCGCGCCGCCTCGACTACCTGGAGCGGCAGTTCCGCGAGCTGGGCTTCCCCGCCCCGGAGGCCCGGCGGCGCTGCACGCTCGCCTACACCGCCTACCTCGGCCACGCCCAGCTCGCCCACGCCACGCCCGACGCGGCCCCGCACGGGCCGGCCCTCGCGGCCTACGTCGACTCGGTGATCGAGGTGCTCACCACCGGCGGCCGGGGGTGAGAGTTCACGACCTCCTGCCGGTGGCCGTCGCCAGGTAGTCGGCGGTCCAGCCGTCGGCGACGCGGCGGGCCCACAACCGGGCCACGCCCTCGGCCTCGTCGGCGTAGCGGTCCATCCGCTCGACGTGGTCGCGGCGCAGCTGGGCCTTGGTCATCGCGAACGTGTCCGGCGGGACGTCCGCGGCCAGCGCGCGGGCCTCGGCGACGGCCCGGTCGAGCAGCTCCTCGGCCGGCACGACCTCGTCCACCAGCCCGAACCCGACGGCCTCCGCCGCGGTGTGCGTCTTGGCCCCGATCATCAGCTGCCGGGCCACCTGGTCGCCGACCGCGTACCGGACGACCTCGATCGGCACCCGCGGGAACGGCACCCCGACCACGATCTCCGGCACCCCGACCCGGCCGCCGCCGTCGGCCATCAGCCGCCGGTCGGCCGCCGCGGCCAGCACGGCCCCGCCAGCGATGGCGTGCCCGTTGACCGCGGCCACCACCGGCTTGCCCAGCTCGAACGGGATGCGCAGGGCGGCGTCGAGCGCGGGCAGGAAGCGCCGCACGTACTCCTCGCCGCCGTCGAGCAGGCGGCGCAGGTCGACCCCGGCCGAGAACGACCGCCCGGCCCCGGTGAGCACGACGGCGGTGGCCGGGTCGGTGGCCAGCGACCGGAACGCCTCGGCGATCGCCTCGCACAGCTCCAGGTCCAGGGCGTTCACCGGGCCGCGGGCCAGCCGCAGCACGGCGACCCCGCCGTCGTCCTCGCGCTCGATCATGCTCGGAACCTACGTGCCGCGCCGCACCCGGACCAGCTCGCGGACGTCCCCACCGTCGGCGGAGGACATCGGTGCCGAACCCGCCGCGGAGGCGCCGTCCGTGGAAAGCTCTGCCCGGGACGGGTGCCGAGGAAGCCAGGAGTCGCGTCATGTCGCAACAGGTCCGTGGAGTGGTCGCCCACCGGAAGGGCGAGCCGGTGTCCGTCGAGACGATCATCGTGCCCGACCCGGGTCCGGGTGAGGCCGTCGTGCAGGTGCAGGCCTGCGGGGTCTGCCACACCGACCTGCACTACCGCGAGGGCGGGATCAACGACGAGTTCCCGTTCCTGCTGGGCCACGAGGCCGCCGGGATCGTCGAGTCCGTCGGCGAGGGCGTCACCGACGTCGCACCGGGCGACTTCGTCATCCTCAACTGGCGCGCGGTCGACGGCACCTGCCGGGCCTGCCGCCGCGGTGAGCCCTGGTACTGCTTCTCCACCCACAACGCCGCGCAGAAGATGACCCTGGAGTCCGGCCAGGAGCTCTCCCCCGCGCTGGGCATCGGGGCCTTCGTCGAGAAGACGCTGGTGCACTCCGGGCAGTGCACGAAGGTGAACCCCGCGGTCAAGCCCGAGATCGCCGGCCTGCTCGGCTGCGGGGTGATGGCCGGCATCGGCGCGGCGATCAACACCGGCGGCGTCGGCCGCGGCGACTCGATCGCGGTCATCGGCTGCGGCGGCGTCGGCGACGCGGCCATCGCCGGCGCCCGGCTCGCCGGCGCGTCCACGATCATCGCCGTCGACGTGGACGACCGGAAGCTGGAGTGGGCCAGGGAGTTCGGCGCCAACCACACCGTCAACTCCCGCGAGCAGGACGTCGTCGAGGCCGTGCAGGCCCTCACCGACGGCAACGGCGCCGACGTGGTGGTCGACGCCGTGGGTCGCCCGGAGACGTTCAAGCAGGCCTTCTACGCCCGCGACCTGGCCGGCACCGTCGTCCTGGTCGGCGTGCCCACCCCGGAGATGACCGTCGAGCTGCCGCTGGGCGACATCTTCGGCCGCGGCGGGGCCACCAAGTCGTCCTGGTACGGCGACTGCCTGCCCAGCCGCGACTTCCCGATGCTGGTCGACCTGCACCTGCAGGGCCGGCTGCCGCTGGAGAAGTTCGTCAGCGAGACCATCGCCCTGGACGGCGTCGAGGGCGCCTTCGACAAGATGCACCGCGGCGAGGTCCTGCGTTCGGTGGTGGTGTTCTGATGACCCCGTCGGGACCGGTCGACCACCTGGTCACCTCGGGCACGTTCTCCCTCGACGGCGGCACCTGGGACGTGGACAACAACGTCTGGATCGTCGGCAACGCCGACGAGGTGCTGGTGATCGACGCCGCGCATGACGAGTTCGCCATCGAGCAGGCCGTCGGCGGGCGCCGGGTGGTCGCGGTGGTGTGCACCCACGCCCACGACGACCACGTCAACCGCGCGCCCGCGCTGGCCGACCGGTTCTCCGCGCCGATCCTGCTGCACCCGGCGGAGAAGCAGCTCTGGGAGATGACCCACCCGGACCGCACCCCGGACCGCGAGCTGGCCGACGGCGACGTCCTCACCGCGGGCGGGGTGGAGCTGCGGGTGCTGGCCACCCCCGGCCACTCCCCGGGCTCGTCCTGCCTCTACGCCCCCGAACTGGGCACCGTGTTCTCCGGCGACACCTTGTTCGCCGGCGGTCCCGGCGCGACGGGCCGGTCGTTCTCCAGCTTCGACACGATCGTCGAGTCGATCCGGGAGAAGCTGCTCACCCTGCCCGGCGACACGGTCGTGCGCACCGGCCACGGCGACTCCACCACCGTCGACGACGAGGCCCCGCACCTGGAGGAGTGGCTCGCCCGCGGCCACTGACCGGTCGTGCGTGGAAAGCAGTGCCAGGGCACCGTTTCCGCGCACGACTCCCGGATCCGGCCCTGCTCAGCTACGACCAGCGCCTGCCCGTGGCCGCCGCCGCCCACGGTCTGCCGACCGCCGCCCCGGCCTGATCGTCCCGGCCAGGCACAGCACCGCGGCCACCCCGAACGCGGCCCGGAACCCGAACGGGTCGGCCAGCGCCCCGATGCCGACGGCCCCGACCCCGGTGCCGGCGTCGTAGGCGATGTTCCACACCGCGCTGGCCGTGCCGTAGCGGGTCGGGCCGTAGGCGGCGAACAGGGCGGTGAGCGAGTCGTTCTGCACGGCGCCGAACCCCAGCCCGACCAGCGTCGCCCCCACGAACAGCGGTACCGCGCCGACCCCGCCGCCGACCCCGCCGCCCACCATGGCGAACGCCTGCAGCCCGGTGCCCACGGCCGCGACCACCGACCCCGGCCCGACCAGCCGCCCGCGCAGCCCGAGCCGGTCGACCAGGAACCCGGTGGCCACCCGGCCGACCAGCGCACCGCCGGACATGGCGAGCAGCGCGACCGCCACCGTCGGGGCCGCGTCCGGCACGGCCAGCGGCAGGAACGTCACCAGGGCGCCGTTGGCCATCGCGCAGGTGAGCATGGCCAGCAGCGGCCCCACCGCCGGACGCACCACCAGCGGGCCGCCCGGGGCTCCGGTCGCCGGCGCGGCGGCGTCGGTGTGGGCGTGCGGCGGCGGCATCCGGATCAGCGGCACGAGCAGCGCGCCCAGCACCGGCAGGGTGCCGCCGACCAGGAAGACCGGTGGGAAGCCGATCCGGCCGACGACCGCGACCCCGGCCGCGAGCAGCACCAGCTGCGGCACCCCGATGGCCAGGCCGAACCAGGCGTTGGCCCGGCCGTGCTGCGCGGGCGGCACCAGTTCGGCGACCATCGCGCTGCCGGCCACCGTGGCCAGCCCGAACCCGACCCCGCGCAGCCCGGACACGGCGATGATCGGACCGGCGTCGGCGGACAGCGCCAGCAGCGGGGCCGGCGCGCCGAGCAGGAACAGCCCCGACCCGAGCACCCAGCGGTGCCCGACCCGGCCGAGCAGCCACGGCACGGCCAGCTGGGTGACGACCGTGGTGAGCATCAGCGCACCGGTCGTCGTGCCGGCGCCGAACGCGCCCGCCCCACCGGCCGCCGCCCACAGCGGCACCACCGGCAGGAGCAGCGCGAACCCGGCGAAGCCGAGGACGGTCGCGCACAGCGTCAGCCGGAACGGCGCCCCGGAGATCCCGCCCGTGATGTCCACCCCCGTCCGACCGCCGTACGACGCCCGGGCCCACTCCACCACCCGCCGCGCCGCGGCGCAGCCCGGTCCGGGCGGGTCCGGTGCTCAGCCGTGCAGCCGGGCCGGTTCCGCCGCCGGCCGCCACACCCGCTCCTCGGTCACCACCGCGGTAACCAGGTCGAACGGGGTGACGTCGAAGGCCGGGTTCCAGGCCCCGGTGTCCGCCGGGGCGGTGCGCCGGCCGCCGACGACCAGCACCTCGTCGCCGTCGCGGTCCTCGATCTGGATCGCCCCGCCGTCCGGGGTGGCCGGGTCGAAGGTCGACTCCGGGATCGCCACCACGAACGGGATGCCGGCCCGGGCCGCGGCCAGCGCCAGCGGGTAGGTGCCCACCTTGTTGGCCACGTCCCCGTTGGCCGCCACCCGGTCCGCACCGACGACGACCGCGTCCACCAGCCCGCGGGCGATGATCGACGGCCCGGCCCCGTCCACGACCACGTGGTGCGGCACGCCGATCGCGGCCAGCTCGACG
This sequence comes from Pseudonocardia sp., assembly GCA_035645455.1. Lineage (GTDB taxonomy): Bacteria > Actinomycetota > Actinomycetes > Mycobacteriales > Pseudonocardiaceae > Pseudonocardia. The sequence goes on along the minus strand of DASQMQ010000581.1, from coordinate 6,842 downwards.
GCGGTGATCCGGGCGCCCTGCAGCAGCGGGCGGGTCTCGTCGGCCACCACGTGCGCCACCCGGCCGCGCTCGTGCAGGGTGCGGACGATCCCGAGCGCGGTACCCCACTCGACGCAGGCCAGCGCTCCGGCGTTGCAGTGCGTGTGCAGGCCCAGCGGCCGGTCGCCGCACAGGTCGAGGAGCAGGTCGGCGCCGCGCTCGGCCAACCCGCGGCAGGCGGCCACGTCCTCGGCCAGCACCTCGCGCGCCGCGGCGAGCACCGCGTCCGGGCCGCCGTCCGCGGCAGCCAGCGCCCGGCGCACGCCGACGCGCAGGTTGACCGCGGTCGGGCGGGCGTCGGCGATCCGCTCGGCCGCGGCGGCCAGCGTCGACGGCTCCGTGCGGGCGGCCAGCGCGACACCGAGCGCGCCCGCGGCCCCGAGCGCCGGCGCCCCGCGGACCACCAGCCGGCGGATCGCGTCGACCAGGCCGTCGACCGTGTCGACGGTGACGGTGCGCAGCTCGGGGAGCGCGGTCTGGTCGACCAGCTCGATCCGGCCGTCCGTCCAGGTGATCGTCGGAGGCAGCACGCCGACGAGGCTAGGCGAACCCGTCGGGTGATCTCGGATTGAGACGACGCCCACCCGGCTACTTCGTCTAGGGTACGGCCAGAGTTAGCCTGGTCTAAACCTCGCAGTAGGGGGGACTAACCGTGTGGTGGCGGACGCTGTGCGCAGGGCTCGCGACGGTCGTCGCGCTGGCCGGCTGCGCGGCGCCCCCGGCCAGCGGGGAACCGATCGTCGACCGGCCGGTCCGGGTCACCACCACCACGAACTTCATCACCGACACCGTCGCCCGCATCGGGGGCGAGCGGGTCGAGGTGAGCGGGCTGATGGGCCCGGGTGTCGACCCGCACCTGTTCCGGGCCAGTGCCCGGGACGTGGCCACGCTGCGCGGGGCCGACCTGGTGCTCTACGGCGGCCTGCAGCTGGAGGGCCGGATGGCCGACCTGCTGGCCGAGCTGGCCGAGCGCCAGCCCACCCTGGCGATCACCGCGGACATCCCGCGCGACGAGCTGCTGGCCCCGGCCCCGGACACCGACGAGGAGTACGACCCGCACGTCTGGTTCGACGTCGGGCTCTGGGAGCGGGCCTGCCGCACCATCGCCGCCGCGCTGACCGAACGCGACCCCGCGCACGCCGCGGACTACCGGCGCAACCTGGACGCCTACCTGGCCGAGCTGGCCGAGCTGGACGCCGAGATCAGCGGGATGCTGGCCGCGGTGCCGACGTCGCGGCGGCTGCTGGTCACCTCGCACGACGCGTTCGCCTACTTCGGCCGTCGCTACGACCTGGACGTGGCCGGCATCCAGGGCATCTCCACCGCCGCCGAGGCCACCACGGCCGACGTCGAGCGGGTCGCCGGGCTGATCGCCGACCGGGGGGTGCCGGCGGTGTTCATCGAGTCCAGCGTGCCGCGCCAGACCATCGACGCGCTGATCGCCGCGACCGGGCAGCGCGGGGCGACCGTCCGGGTCGGCGGCGAGCTCTACACCGACGCGGCCGGCGAACCCGGCACGCCCGAGGGCACCTACACCGGCATGTTGCGGGCCAACGCAGAGCGGATCGCCGCCGGCTTGACCGGGGGACCGGAGGGGTGAGGGACATGTTCATGACGTCGCCGACGATCACCAGCACGGCCACCGACACCGCGCTGGAGGTGCGCGGGCTGACCGTGTCCTACCGGTCCGCGCCGGTGCTGTGGGAGGTCGACGCCCGGTTCCCGGCGGGCCGGCTGTGCGCGATCGTCGGGCCGAACGGGGCGGGCAAGTCGACCCTGCTCAAGGCCGCCCTCGGGCTCGTCCCGGCGGACGCCGGGCAGGTGCTCGTCGACGGCGTGCCCGGGCGGGCCGGGCTGGACCGGGTGGCCTACGTGCCCCAGCGCGAGTCGGTGGACTGGGACTTCCCGATCACCGTGCGGGAGGTCGTGGAGATGGGCCGCTACCGGTCCACCGGCTGGTTCCGCCGGGTGCCGAAGGCCGACCGGCAGATCGCCGCGGAGTGCCTGGACCGGGTCGGCATGGCCGCCTACGGGCGCCGCCAGATCGGCCAGCTCTCCGGCGGCCAGCGCCAGCGGGTGTTCCTGGCCAGGGCGCTGGCCCAGCGGGCCCCGGTGCTGGTGATGGACGAGCCGTTCGCCGGCATCGACGCCCGCACCCAGGCCGACCTGCTCGACCTGCTGCGCGGGATGCGCGACGCCGGCGACTCGGTGATCGTGGTGCACCACGACATGGCCCAGGTCCGGGCGGCGTTCGACTGGACGCTGCTGCTCAACGTGCGCGCGCTGGGCTGCGGCCCGACCGCCGAGGTGCTCACCCCCGAGGCGGTGCGCGCGGCCTACCGGGTGGCCGGGACCGACGTCGAGCCCACCGACGTGTGGAGCGGCTGAGCGTGTTCGGGCTGCCGTACACCGACAGCGTCGTCGTGGCGGGTGCGCTGGTGCTCGGCCTGACCAGCGGCGTGCTGGGGGCCTTCGCCGTGCTGCGCGGGCGGAGCCTGGTCGGCGACGCGGTCGCGCACTCCACCCTGCCCGGGGTGTGCGTCGCGTTCCTGGTCGCCGGGGTCAAGGACGTGCCCGGGCTGCTGGTCGGGGCGGCGCTGGCCGGGCTGGTCGCCGCACTGCTCATGGTGGGCATCGAACGCGCCGGGCGGATCCGGCCGGACGCCGCGATCGGCGTGGTGCTGTCCGGGTTCTTCGCCCTGGGCGTGGTGCTGCTGACCCACATCTCCAACACCGCCGACTCCGACCAGGCCGGGTTGGAGAACTACCTGTTCGGGCAGGCCGCCGGGTTGCTGGAGCGCGACGTGGCGGTGATGGCGCTGATCGGCGGAGCCGGGCTGCTGGTGGTCGCCGTCCTGCGCCGGGCGCTGACCACCACCCTGTTCGACCCGGCCTACGCCGGCTCGCTCGGGCTGCCGGTGCGCACCCTGGAGGTGCTGATGACCGCGCTGCTGGTGGCGGCCATCGTGATCGGTGTGCGGGTGGTCGGCGCGATCCTGATGGTGGCGATGCTGGTGGTGCCGACGGTGACCGCCCGCCAGCTCGCCGACCGGTTCCCGCACGTGCTGGTGCTGGCCGGGCTGGTGGGCGCGGCGGTGGGGGTGACCGGGGCGCTGGCCGCGACCCGGGCCGCGCTGCCGACCGGACCGGTGGTCGTGCTCACCGGGTTCGTCGTGGCCGTCGCCGCCGTGCTGTTCGCCCCGGGCCGGGGGGTGGCGTGGCGGGCCTCCCGGCTGGCCACCCGACGTCGGCGGGTCCGCCGGGAGGCCGTGCTGAGCGCCCCGGACGCCCATCCGGACGGGCTGCGCGACCGGATGATCCGGGCGTCGCTGCGCCGCGAGGGCCTGCTCGACGACGCGGGCGCGCTCACCGCGGCCGGTCGGGCCGCGGCCGCGGACCTCGCCGACCGCCGCGAGCTGTGGTCGGCCTGGCTGACCCACGGCGCCGCGGTGGACCTCCCCGACGCCCGCGAGCCCGACCCCGTCGATCTGCGCGGCAGCCTCGGGGACGAGGCCGTCGCGCAGCTGCGCCGGCTGGCCGCGGGAGCCCGGCGGTGAGCGACTCGCTGGTCATCGTGCTGGTCGCCGGGCTGGTCGGGACGGCGTGCGGGCTGCTCGGGCCGTTCCTGGTGCTGCGCCGGATGGCGCTGCTGTCCGACGCGGTCAGCCACGCCGTGCTGCCCGGCATCGTCGCCGTCTGGCTGGTCGCCGAGACCCGGGCGCCGGTGCCGGTGGTGATCGGGGCCGCCGCCTTCGCCGTGCTGTGCGTGCTGGGCATCGACGCGCTGCGGGCCACCGGCCTGGTCGGCTCGGACGCGGCCATCGCCCTGGTGTTCCCGGCGTTGTTCTCCCTCGGCGTGCTGGGCGTGACCGTCTACGCCGACGGCATCCACCTCGACCTGGACTCCACGATCTACGGCGAGCTGGCCTTCGTCCCGTTCGACACCATGGCGCTGGCCGGGGTGGAGGTGATCCGCCCGGCGGTCGTGCTCGTCGTGGTCGCGGCGCTGAACCTGGCGCTGGTCGCCGCGCTGTGGAAGGAGCTCAAGGCGACCACGTTCGACCCGGAGTTCAGCGCGGTCGTGCGCCTCAAGCCGAAGCTGCTGTCCCGGCTGCTGCTGCTGGCGGTGGCGGTGACAGCGGTGGCGGCGTTCCAGGCCGTCGGCGCGATCCTGGTGGTCACCCTGCTGATCGTCCCGGCCGCGACGGCGTACCTGCTCACCGACCGGCTGTCGGTGATGGTGGCGCTGGCCGTCGGCGTGGGCTGGGTCGGCGCGATCGGCGGGTACGGGATCGCGCTGGCCGTGGACAGCTCGATCGCCGGGGCGATGGGCCTGGTCTGCGCGGGCTGCTTCGTGCTCGCCCTGATCGCCGCCCCCCGCCACGGCCTGCTCACCCGCCGCCTCCGCCGGCGGAAGGCCCCCGTCGGGTCGTGAGTGGGGATCGTGGCTGTGGCGATGATCCGCACTCCCGACCTAGCCTCGCGGTGTGGTGTGGCCCGACGCCGAGTTCCCGGCCGATCCCTATCCCGGCGCCGTCCCACCGGGGTCGTTCGCGCACGCCGAGGAGCTGGCCCGGGAGATCGACGCGGACGGGCGGGTGGCCGGGCTCGCGCTGGACGACTGGCTGGCCGAGCGGGACGCCGCGCCCTGCGCGCAGCGGGTCCCGGTGCTCGCCTACGGCTCCAACAAGTGCCCCAGCAAGATCACCTGGCTGCGCCGGCAGCTCGGCCTGGGCGAGGACCCGGTGGTCGTGCTGCGAGCACGCACCACCGGGCTGGCCGCGGTGTGGGCGGCCGGGCTGCGCCACCGCGACGGCCAGCGCCCGGCGGTGCTCGCCGCGGCGCCCGGGGTCGAGGAGACCCACGCGGTGTGGCTGGCCACCCCGGAGCAGGTGGCCGTGCTGGACCGCTGCGAGGGCCGCGACGAGCGGTTCCGGCTGGCCCGGCTGCGCACCGGGAGGGTGACCCTGGACGCCGGCCCGGGCCGGACCGGCGCCGTGGTGGACCGCCCGTGGTGCTACCTCGGGCACGCCGCGGTCCGCCGCCCCCTGCTGGTCGACGGCGCCCCGGTGCGGTGCGCGGACGTGCCGCAGGCCGACGCCGCGCACCTGGACGGGACGCCCGGCCCGGGTGACGGGCTCGACGGTGACGTCGTCGCCGGCGCGCCGCACCCCGACGAGTGGCCGGCCGCGCTGTTCACCTACGGCCTGCTGCAGCCGGGGCAGCCGTCGTGGGCGCTGGTCGCCCCGCACGCCGCGGGCCCGCCGCGGGCCGCCCGACTGGACGGGCAGGTGCGCGACACCGGGCGCGGCTACCCGGCGTGGTTGCCCGAGCTCCCCGGCACGACGCCGGGGTGGGTCGTACCGCTGCGCGACCCGGCCGCGCTGCTGCCCCGCCTGGACGACTACGAGGGCCCCGACTACCGGCGGGTCCGGGTGGCCGCCCCCGACGACGGGACGGTCTGCTGGGCCTACGCGTGGCGCTCGGCCGCGGACGGCTTCGCGCACCTGGCCGACGGGTGGCCGGCCCGCCGCTGAGCCGCCCGCCCGTCAGGGGCGGGCGAAGTCGCCGTCGGCGAGGCCGTGGACGAAGGCGTCCCACTCGGCGGGGGTGAAGACCAGCGCCGGCCCGGCACCGCGGTCCTTGCTGTCGCGCACGGCGACCCGGCCGTCCCCGAGGAAGGCCACCTCGACGCACTCGCCCTCGGAGTTGCTGCGCCGGCTCTTCCGCCACCGGGCGCCGACCAGCTCGGCACTGTCCACTCAGCTCAACCCCCGTATCGCTGCCCGGAGGAGGGCCCGGCTGGCGGCCCCGTCCGTGTCGTCGATCGCGCGCAGGATATCCCGGACGACGGCGCCGTAGCGCTCCACTTCGTGCGGTCTGTCCAGGTAGAGCGCACCGGTGATGCCCTCGACGTAGACGACCGGGGGCTCGGTGTCCTTTCCGTCGCCGGTCCGCGGGAATCGCAGGATGGTGAAGGGACCGGAATCGACTCCGTGGTGGAAGCCGATGGCGAACGGCACGATGCGCAGTGACACATTCGGCAGGTCGCACGATTCGGCGAGCCGATGCAGTTGTTCGAGCATGATCCGCCGACCACCCACCGGCCGGTGCAGGATCGACTCGTTCAGCATCACGCAGAGCGTGGGGGGCGCGACGGCTCGGGTGAGCAGCGACCGCCGCGCCATCCGCAGGGCCACCCGGCGCTCGACCTCCGCCTGATCGAGACGGGGCTGGTGCCCCGCGATGATCGTCCGGGCGTACCCGGGGGTCTGGAACAGCCCGGGAACCAGCTCGGACTCGTAGATGCTCAACTCCGTGGCCGTCTCCTCCAGGCCGATGTAGAGGTCGAACCAGCTCGATCTGAAAGGGAATACCGCCGAACAGGTATCCCGGACCGCGCAATCGCGGTGGAGTCTTGCACGGCTGTGACCGGCGGTGTTGCATTCGCCCACGGACGGCGACCACCGCCACCGATGAATGGATCCGCACGCCGCCGGCGGAGCGGGTCACCGATCCAGCCGGCGAGAGGAGTTGTCGTGACCGTTCGGCGCGCCGCCGATTCCGGTGCTGACGGGGACGCGACCTGGATCGCCGAGCAGGGCGGACGATCCGTCGCCCACCGGGTCCGCGGGGAACACGGCCTGCGAACAGGACCCACCGCGGTGGCGGTGTGCGGCCGGGTGTTCCTGCCCGCGGCGCTGGCCGCACCGCTCGGCCCGCCCTGTCCGCTGTGCACGGCGGCGGCCGAGCTCGCCCGCGGGCGAGCACCCCTGCCCCGCGGACTCCGGCCGGCGCACAGG
>DASQMQ010000580.1:0-3463 GCA_035645455.1 Pseudonocardia sp. | reverse complement strand
CCGCCGTCGATCAGCCGGCGCCCGCCGGTGCTGACCGGCGGCCAGACGCCGGGCACCGCGCAGCTGGCCGCGACCGCCTCCACCAGCGGCACCCCGGAGTCGCGGTCCAGCACCACGAACTCGCCGGTGTGCGCGTCCACGGCGGTGATCCGCAGGCCGCGCTCGGGCCACCGGTGCACCGGCAGCCGGTTGCCGATGACCGCGATCCGCTCGGACTCCGGCCCGGTCCGGGCGCGCAACGCCACCTTCCCGAGCCGCGCCCGCACCCGCTGCGGGTCGCGCGGACCGATCATGGCCAGCGCGAAGCGGACGAGCGTGGCGCGGCCGAGCCGGGAGGCGATCTCCCCGGTCGGGTCGGCGAGCTGGGCGGCGTAGCGCTCCTCGACGGCGACGCCGGTGGCGATCTGGGCGCCGACCACCGAGCCGGCGGACGTGCCGACGATCAGATCGGCCGTGGTCAGGTCGACGCCGTGCTCGGCCAGCCCGGCCAGCATGCCCAGCTCCCAGGCGATCCCGGTGATCCCACCGCCCCCGAGCACCAGCGCCGTGTCGGTCACCGCTGCATGATCACCGCAGGGCGCCCCGCCGGGCAACCCTCGCGGTTCAGCTCGACCCGCCCTTCGGGTCCCCCGGGCCGCCCCGCTCGGTCCCGGCGGGTGCGCCCGCCGCGGTGAACCGGTCCGAGCCGGGCTGGCGGGCCAACCGGACCACGATCAGCGCCAGGACCACCGCCAGCGCCACCAGCAGCGCCGTGCCGATGTTCAGCCCCACCCCGTTGATCAGCACGTAGGACAGCCCACCGGCGAACAGGCAGTAGTAGGTGGTCGGGATGATCGTCTTGCGGATCAGGTCGCCCTCCCGGCCGAGCAGGCCCACCGTGGCCGAGGCTGCCACCACGTTGTGCACGGTGACCATGTTGCCGGCCGCACCGCCGACCGCCTGGGTGGCGACCACGGTCTCCGGGGTGGCCCCGATGTTCTCCGCGGTGGCGAACTGGAACAGCGAGAACGTCAGGTTGCTGATCGTGTTGCTGCCCGCGACGAACGCCCCCAGCGCCCCGATCCAGGGCGCCAGCACCGGCCAGGACGTGCCGGCCAGCGCGGAGGCCCCCTCGGCGAGCGTGATCGGCATGCTGGACAGGCCGGTGGAGTTGTAGTCCGGCCCGGAGTTGATCAGGATCCGGACCAGCGGCAGCGCGAACAGCAGCGCCACCGCGGCCCCGGCCAGCTGGCCGGCCGACATCTTCCAGGCGCCGAGGATCGCCTGCCCGCTCATCCGGTGCAGCCCGTAGGTGACCAGGCAGGCCACGATGAAGATGAAGCCGGGCAGGTAGAACGGCTGCAGCGACTCGGAGATCTCGGTACCGAAGATGTTGTCCACGTCGATGGTGATCCCGGACAGGAAGTCCTTGACCGGCTTCACGGTGCGGGTCAGCACCAGCAGCAGCGCCACCACCACGTAGGGCGACCAGGCCAGCCAGATGCTCATCCGCTTGCCGGCGACCTCGCTGGTGTCGGCCTCCAGGGAACCGGTCCAGCGGTCCTCCCAGCGCTCGCGCGGCGGGAAGTCCCAGGTCTGCTTCGGCATCAGGAACCCGCGGCTGGAGGTGAACATCACCAGCGCCAGCCCGATCAGGCCGCCGAGCAGCGACGGGAACTCCGGGCCGAGCACCGCGGCGACGATCACGTACGGGACGGTCATGGCGAACGCGGCGTAGATGGCGAACGGCCAGACCCGCAGCCCGTCGCCGAACCGGCCGCCGAAGAAGCCGGTCAGCATGCAGACCAGGAACAGCGGGATCAGGGTGCCGACCACCGCGTGCAGGATCGCCACCTCCACGCCGAGCACCTCCAGGTAGCCGGGCAGGTCCAGGCCGAGCACGGAGACCCGGGCGTCCACCGCCGGGTCCCCGGCCAGCCCCTGGCCGAGCCCGGTCAGCACCGGCGTGCCGGCCGCGCCGAAGCTGACCGGCGTGCTCTGGATGACCAGTCCGACCATCACCGCGGCCATCGCCGGGAAGCCCAGCGCGAGCAGCAGCGGCGCCACCACCGCCGCCGGCGTCCCGAAGCCCGAGGCGCCCTCGATGAACGACCCGAACAGCCAGCCGATGATGATCGCCTGGACCCGGCGGTCCGCGCTCACCGTGGTGAAGCCGGCGCGGATGGTGGCCAGGGCGCCGCTCGCGGTGAGCGTCTGCAGCAGCAGCAGCGCACCGAAGATGATGTAGAGCAGACCGACCGCGATGATCAGCCCCTCGACGCTGGCGGCCGCCAGCGTCGCCGCGTCCATCCCCCAGACGAGGGCTCCGACGAGCACCGCGGCCACGAACCCGAGCGGCATCGCGTACTTCGCCGGCCAGCGCAGCCCGACCAGCAGGATCGCCACCACCACGATCGGGGCGAGCGCTGCCAGACTCAGCAGGGCGAGGTTGTCCACGTCGGCATCCCTCCAGCGGGTGATCAGCAGCGATGAGGAGCGTCACATCTGCCGGGGCAACCGGCAAGGGCTGCACGATGACGGTTTCGTCCCGGTCCGGGTGCGGCTCCACCAGCCGGTCCGACGGGTGCGGCAGCCGCCGCGACGACCGGTCCGGGTCAGCGCAGCCCCAGCGCGGTGGCGGCCATGGCGGCCAGGTGCACCGGCTCCCGGGTGCCGGCCTGGCGGAGCTGGGTGCGGCAGCTGAACCCGTCGGCCAGCACGGCGACGTCGGCGGCCGCAGCCCGGACGGCGGGCAGCAGCACCCGCTCGGCGCAGGCCATGGACACCTCGTAGTGGCCCTTCTCGAAGCCGAAGTTTCCGGCCAGGCCGCAGCAGCCGGAGTCGAGCACCTCGGCGTCGACGCCCAGCGCGGCCAGCACCGTCCGGTCCGCCTCGACCCCCAGCTCGGCGTGCTGGTGGCAGTGCACCTGCACCAGCGCCCGCCGCCCGGGCGCGACGACGGCGGTGCGCAGCTCGTCGACGTGCCCGGCGAGCAGCTCGGCGAACGTCCGGACCCGGTCGGGCAGGGTCTGCGCCAGCGGCTCGTCCGCCAGCAGCTCGGCGGCGTCCGAGCGCAGCGCCGCCGTGCAGGACGGCTCCAGCCCGACCACCGGGACTCCCGCGGCCAACCACGGCTCGATCGCCCGCAGGCTGCGCCGCAGCACCCGCCGGGCGGCGTCGACCTGGCCGGTGGAGGTCCAGGTCAGCCCGCAGCAGACGGTCCGCGGCGGCAGCTCGACGGTGTAGCCGAGCCGCTCCAGCACCGCGACGGCGTCGGCGGCGATCCCGGGATCGAAGTGGTTGGTGAACGTGTCCGGCCACAGCAGCACCCGCCCCCGCCCGGGCTCCCGCGCAGCCCTCCGGGAGTTCAGGAAGGCCACCTTCCGGAACGCTGCGGGCAGGAAGGTGGCCTTCCTGAACCGGGCTCGCCAGGAAGGTGGCCTTCCTGAACGACCGGGTTCAGGAAGGTGGCCTTCCTGAACCG
>DASQMQ010000579.1:0-12646 GCA_035645455.1 Pseudonocardia sp. | reverse complement strand
GCGGCACGTCCTTGATCGTCCCGACCTCGTAGAGGGTGATCGTGCCCGGCCCGACCAGCGCCCGGCCGGCGCGGCCGAGCTGGACGCGCTGGCCCCGTCGGTGTGGCCGAAGGGCGCCGCCCGCGGCGAGGACGGCGTGCTGCGGATCGCCGGCGTCGACGTCCGCGAGCTGGCCGAGCGGTACGGCACCCCGCTGTTCGTGATGGACGAGGCCGACTTCCGGGCCCGGGCGGCGGAGTTCGCGGCCGCGTTCGGCGCGGCGGCCGTGCACTACGCGGCCAAGGCGTTCCTGAGCACCGAGGTGGCCCGCTGGGTCGCCCAGGAGGGCCTGTCGCTGGACGTGGCCAGCGGCGGTGAGCTGGCCGTCGCCCTGCGCGCCGGGTTCCCCGCCGGGCGGATCGCGGTGCACGGCAACAACAAGTCCACCGACGAGCTGGTCGCGGCGGTCGAGGCCGGCGTCGGATCGGTGGTACTGGACTCGTTCCACGAGATCGCCCGGCTGGACGCGGTGGCCCGGGAGCACGGCGTGGTCGCGCCGGTGCTGGTCCGGCTGACCGTCGGGGTCGAGGCGCACACCCACGAGTTCATCGCCACCGCCCACGAGGACCAGAAGTTCGGCTTCTCGATCTCCGCCGGAGCGGACTCGGTCGCCGCCGAGGCCGTCCGCCGGGTGCTGGCCGCGCCGAACCTGGAACTGGCCGGGCTGCACAGCCACATCGGCAGCCAGATCTTCGACACCGAGGGCTTCGAGGTCGCCGCGCACCGGGTCGTCCGGTTCCTGGCCCAGCTGCACAAGGAGCACGGCGGCGACGCGCTGGCCGCGCTGCAGACCCTCGACCTGGGCGGTGGCTTCGGCATCGCCTACCGGGCCGGGGAGACCCCGGTGGACGTCCCGGAGCTGGCCGAGCAGCTGCGCGACATCGTCGAGCGCGAGTGCCACGCCGCCGACCTGGACGTCCCGCAGATCGTCGTGGAGCCGGGCCGGGCGCTGGTCGGGCCGGGCACGATCACCCTCTACGAGGTCGGGACGATCAAGGACGTGCCGCTGGACGGGCGGGCGTCGCGACGCTACGTCAGCGTGGACGGCGGGATGAGCGACAACATCCGCACGGCCCTCTACGACGCCGTCTACGACTGCCGGCTGGTGTCCCGGTCGACCGAGCGCGACGGCAGCGGCGAGGCGGTGCTGTCGCGGGTGGTCGGCAAGCACTGCGAGAGCGGCGACATCGTCGTGCGGGACTGCTGGCTGCCCGCCGACCTGGCCCCCGGCGACCTGATCGCGGTGGCTGCCACCGGCGCCTACTGCTACTCGATGGCCAGTTCGTACAACCGGCTGCCGCGCCCGGCCGTGGTCGCGGTGCGCGACCGGGAGTCCCGGGTGCTGCTGCGCCGGGAGACCCCCGAGGACCAGTTCCGGCTGGAGGTCGGGCCATGACCCCGCTCACGGGGGATGCCGCCACCGCCGCTGCACCGGTCAGGATCGTCGCGTGACGGGGGAACCGGTGCGGGTGGCCCTGCTGGGCTGCGGCACGGTGGGGCGCGAGGTGGTCCGGCTGCTGCACGAGCAGGCCGCCGAGCTGGCGGCGCGGGCCGGGGCGCCGGTCGAGCTGGCCGGGGTGGCCGTGCGCCGCCCGCAGCGCCACGCCGACCTCGGCGACCTGCTCACCTCGGACGCGTCCGGCCTGGTCATCCGGGACGACGTGGACGTCGTGGTCGAGGTGATCGGCGGCATCGAGCCGGCCCGCACGCTGCTGCTCGAAGCGCTCAAGGCCGGCAAGTCGGTGGTCACCGCGAACAAGGCGCTGCTGGCCGAGGACGGCGCCGCGCTGGCCGAGGCGGCCGACACCTCCGGCGCGGACCTGTACTACGAGGCGTCGGTGGCCGGGGCGATCCCGCTGCTGCGCCCGCTGCGCGAGTCGCTGGCCGGCGACCGGATCACCCGGGTCGCCGGGATCGTCAACGGCACCACCAACTTCATCCTCTCGGCGATGACCGCGTCCGGGGCCGGCTACGCCGAGGCGCTGGAGGAGGCCACCCGGCTCGGCTACGCCGAGGCCGACCCGAGCGCCGACGTGGACGGCTACGACGCCGCGTCCAAGGCCGCGATCCTGGCCTCGCTGGCCTTCCACACCCGGGTCACCGCGGCCGACGTGCACTGCGAGGGCATCCGCGAGGTCACCGCGACCGACATCGCCGCGGCCGCCGGGATGGGCTGCGTGATCAAGCTGCTGGCCATCTGCGAGCGGCTGCCGGCCGAGGGCGACCAGCCCGAGTCGGTGTCGGCCAGGGTGCACCCGGCGATGATCCCGGCCGCGCACCCGCTGGCCGCGGTGGACGGCGCGTTCAACGCGGTGTTCGTCGAGGCCGAGGCGGCCGGCCAGCTGATGTTCTACGGGCAGGGCGCGGGCGGTGCCCCCACGGCCAGCGCGGTGCTCGGCGACATCGTCGCCGTGGTGCGCAACCGGGTGGTCGGCGGCCGCGGGCCCCGCGAATCCACCTACGCGCGCCTGGCGGTGCGCCCGATGGGCACCGTGCACACCCGCTACCACGTCAGCCTGGACGTGGCCGACCGCGCGGGGGTGCTGGCCACCATCGCCGGCGAGTTCGCCCGGCACGGGGTCAGCATCGCCGCGGTGCGCCAGACCGGCGGCGGGTTCGACGGCGGCGCGGACGGCTCGGGCGAGTCGGGCGACGGCGCCCGGCTGGTCGTGGTCACCCACACCGCACCCGAGGCGTCGCTGGCCGCGACCGTCGAGGTGCTCAGCGGGCTGGACGCCGTGCGCGGCGTGGACAGCGTGCTCCGGGTCGAGGACCTGGGGCGGAAGGGGGTGGCCGGATGACCGGCCCCGACACCACACCGCCCAAGCTGCAGCGCTGGCCCGGGGTGATCGCCGCCTACGCCGACCGGATGCCGGTCGAGCCGGGCTGGACGATCGTCACCCTGGGCGAGGGCGGCACCCCGCTGCTGCCCGCCCCGCGGCTGTCCGCGGCGACGGGTTGCGAGGTCTACCTCAAGGTCGACGGGGCCAACCCGACCGGGTCGTTCAAGGACCGCGGGATGACCATGGCGGTGACCGACGCGCTGGCCGCCGGCAAGCAGGGCGTGATCTGCGCGTCCACCGGCAACACCTCGGCCTCGGCCGCCGCCTACGCCGCGCGGGCCGGGCTGACCTGCGCGGTGCTCGTCCCGCAGGGCAAGATCGCGCTGGGCAAGCTGGCCCAGGCGGTCGCGCACGGCGCCCGGATCCTGCAGATCGACGGCAACTTCGACGACTGCCTGGAGCTGGCCCGCAAGACCGCCGCCGACTACCCGGTCGCGGCCCTGGTCAACTCGGTGAACCCGGCCCGGATCGCCGGGCAGGCCAGCGCGGCCTACGAGATCTGCGACGAGCTCGGCCGGGCCCCGGACGTGCACTGCCTGCCGGTCGGCAACACCGGCAACATCACCGCCTACTGGGCCGGCTACCGCGCCTACCTGGCCGACGGGCTGATCCCCGACCCGCCGCGGATGTTCGGCTTCCAGGCCGCCGGGGCGGCGCCGCTGGTGCACGGCGCCCCGGTCAAGCACCCGGAGACGATCGCCACCGCCATCCGGATCGGCGCCCCGGCGTCCTGGGCGGCGGCCACCGCGGCCCGGGACGAGTCCGGCGGCCGGTTCGCCGCGGTCACCGACGAGGAGATCCTCGACGCCTACCGGATGCTCGCCGCGCAGGAGGCGGTGTTCGTCGAGCCGGCGTCCGCGGCCAGCGTGGCCGGGCTGCTGCAGTCCGCCGCCGACGGCACGCTGCCGCGCGGCTCGCTGGTGGTCTGCACGGTCACCGGGCACGGCCTCAAGGACCCGGAGACCGCCATGCTCGCCGCCGCGCCGCCCACCGTCATCGCGATCGACCCCGGCGCCGTGGCGGACGCGCTGGACCTGCGCTGATGGGTCCGCGTTGATGGGTCCGCGTTGATGGGCCGGCGCTGATGGGCCGGCCACGCGAGGTGCGGGTGCGGGTGCCGGGCTCGTCGGCGAACCTCGGCCCGGGCTTCGACACCCTCGGCCTCGCGCTGGGGCTCTACGACGACGTCGAGGTGTCGGTCGCCCCGGACGGCCTCGTCGTGGAGGTCGCCGGGGAGGGCGCCGGGCAGGTGCCGTGCGACGACTCCCACCTGGTCGTGCAGGCGATGCGGACGGCCTGGAACATCGTCGGCGACGCCCCGTCCGGGCTGCGGATGCGCTGCCGCAACGCGATCCCGCACTCCCGCGGCCTGGGCAGCTCGGCGGCGGCCGCGGTCGCCGGTGCGGTGGCCGCGGTGGTGCTGTCCGGGCGCGACCGGGAGCTGGAGGCCGACGTGCTGCTCCAGGTCACCGCCGGGATGGAGGGTCACGCCGACAACGCGGCGGCCAGCCTGTTCGGCGGGCTGGTGGTGGCCTGGGAGACCCCGGGCAACACCGCCGAGCGGTTCCACGCGGTGCGCCTGGACGCGCACCCGGACATCCACCCGGTCGCGCTCGTCTCCACGGCGGAGTCGTCCACCCACACCACCCGCGGCCTGCTGCCCGACCGGGTGCCGCTGGTGGACGCGGCGTTCACCGGCAGCCGCACCGCGCTCGCCGTGCTGGCCTTCACCCAGCGCCCCGGCCTGCTGCTGCCGGCCACCGAGGACCGGCTGCACCAGGGCTACCGGCGCCCGGCCTACCCGGCATCGGCCGACCTGGTGGACGCGCTGCGCGACCGCGGGGTACCGGCGGTGATCTCCGGCGCCGGACCGACGGTGCTCGCGCTGACCGCCGACGGCACCCTGCCCGACGGGCTGGAGCTGGCCGGCTTCACCGTGCTGCCGCTGCCCGTCGACACCGTGGGCGCCCGGGTCGAGATCGGATAGCGATCGCCGGGCGCTTCCGGCACGTCCGACGGGGTGGTTGTTGCCGGTGCGGCACGCAAGGTCTACGCTCGCAGGTGCAACGGCGATCTGCGCGTCATCCGCGTGATTTCTCGAGCCGGGCCCAAACTGGTTGATCGTGGGCTGCTCCGACAACCCACGTGCCGGTTCCCGGTTCGAGCGACCTGTTCCGGACCGTCGCCATGATTGCCGCCCTTGCCAGCCGGGTCGTCCGCTCCGCGCGGACGCTGCCCCGGCCACTCGCCCGGCACACCGTCCGGGCGAGTGCGTGAATCCCGCTGATCAGGGCCAGGCCCGGTCGGTCAGGAAGGACATCAGTGAGCGAGACCGATCTCGTCAGCTCCACAGCGGCTCCGGCACCCCGCAAGCGCGGCGGCCTGACCGGGATGGTGTTGGCCGAACTGCGCCAACTCGCCGCGGAGCTGAACATCTCCGGCACCGCCGGGATGCGCAAGGGCGACCTGATCGCCGCGATCCGCGAGCGCCAGGGCGGCGCCGCGGCCGCGCCGGCGGACCAGGCTCCCGACCGGGCCAGGGGCGCCAAGAAGGGCGCCGACCAGGCCGAGCTGCCGCTGCCCGTGAGCCCGGCTGCCGACGCCCCGGCTGCCGACGCCCCGGCTGCCGACGCCCCGGTGGCAACCAGCCCCGCCGCGAACGGCGCGCCCCCCGCCGACAAGGACGTCATCAACGACGCCGCCCCGGCCGAGGCACCCGCGCCGCGCCGCCGCCGGGCGGCGTCGCGCCCCGCCGGCGCCCCGCGCAACACCGAGCCGGCCGCGTCGCCGGAGCCGGCTCCGTCCACTCCGGACGTCGCCGCGGTCGCCGAGAGCGCCACCACGGCCGGCACCCCGACCACCAACGGCGACGGTGCCGACCACGCGGCCGACCACGCGGCCGACAGCGCGGCCGACAGCGCCGCCGTCGCGGAGTCGGCCGCCCCGGTCGCCGACGCCGGCTCGAACGGCTCGGTCACCACGGACGGCACCGCCCCCGCCGGCTCCGAGACCGTCGGTCGCCGGTCCCGCCAGCGCCGCAACCGCGTCGCCGAGCAGGCCGAGACCCCCGCCGCCGACGCCGCAGCTGCCCCCGCGACCGAGCCCGCGACCGAGGAGAGCGGCGACGACCGCCCGCAGCGCGGCCGCGGCAACGGCCGGACCGAGGGTCGCCCGGACAACCGTGCCGACAGCCGCCCCGAGGGCCGCACCGACAGCCGGCCGGACAGCCGCGCTGAGCGCACCGACAACCGCGGCGGCAGCCGCAGCGACAGCCGCGCTGACAGCCGCACCGACAGCCGCACCGACAGCCGCGGCGACAACCGCCCCGAGGGCCGCGCCGACAGCCGCAGCGACAACCGCGCCGACAGCCGGGGTCCGCGGGACAACCGGCCCGACGACGGTGACGACGACGGCGACGGCCGCGGGCGGCGCGGCCGCCGGTTCCGCGACCGCCGGCGCGGCCGCGACCGCGAGCGCGGCACCACCGGCACCACCGGCAGCGTCGACACCGAGGTGCGCGACGGCGACGTCCTGCTGCCGGTCGCCGGCATCGTCGACATCCTGGACAACTACGCGTTCGTCCGGACCACCGGCTACCTGTCCAGCCAGACCGACTGCTACGTCTCGCTGTCGCTGGTCAACCGGTACGGCCTGCGTCGCGGTGACGCCATCACCGGCGCCGCCCGCGAGCAGCGCGAGGGCGAGAACTCCCGGCAGAAGTTCGACCCGCTGGTGCGGGTGGACACCGTCAACGGCCGGGACCCGGAGACCGCGCGCAACCGGCCCGAGTTCACCAAGCTCACCCCGCTCTACCCGAACGAGCGGCTGCGCCTGGAGACCGAGCCGCACAAGCTCACCACCCGGGTGATCGACCTGGTGATGCCGGTGGGCAAGGGGCAGCGCGCGCTGATCGTGTCGCCGCCCAAGGCCGGCAAGACCACGATCATGCAGAACATCGCGAACGCGATCACCACCAACAACCCGGAATGCCACCTCATGGTCGTGCTCGTCGACGAGCGGCCCGAGGAGGTCACCGACATGCAGCGGTCGGTGAAGGGCGAGGTCATCGCGTCCACCTTCGACCGGCCGCCGACCGACCACACCTCGATCGCCGAGCTGGCGATCGAGCGGGCCAAGCGCCTGGTCGAGCTGGGCCACGACGTGGTGGTGCTGCTGGACAACATCACCCGCCTGGGCCGGGCCTACAACCTGGCCGCGCCGGCGTCCGGCCGGATCCTGTCCGGCGGCGTCGACTCGACCGCGCTGTACCCGCCCAAGAGGTTCCTCGGCGCGGCCCGCAACATCGAGGACGGCGGCTCGCTGACCATCTTCGCCACCGCGCTGGTGGAGACCGGGTCCACGATGGACACGGTGATCTTCGAGGAGTTCAAGGGCACCGGCAACGCCGAGCTCAAGCTGGACCGGAAGATCGCCGACAAGCGGGTCTTCCCGGCCATCGACGTCGGCGACTCCAGCACCCGCAAGGACGAGCTGCTGATGTCGCCCGACGAGTACGCGGTCACGGTCAAGCTGCGCCGGGTGCTCTCCGCGCTGGACGACCAGTCGGCGATCGACCTGCTGCTCACCCAGCTGCGCAAGACCCGCACCAACATCGAGTTCTTGATGAACGTGGCGAAGAACGCCCCGGGCACCGAGGACTGACCGGCGGGGCCGCCCGGAGGGAATCACCGGGCGGCCCTGGTGGTTGAATGAGCTGTCACGCTCCGGCTCCGGTTCACCCCACGGTCACCACCCGGGGACCCGGCGCCACACCGAGAGGAACCCCCGTGCGATCTGGCATCCACCCCGAGTACGTCGACACGCAGGTCACCTGCGGCTGTGGCAACCAGTTCACCACCCGCAGCACCAAGGCCAGCGGGAGCATCACCGTCGAGGTCTGCTCGGCCTGCCACCCGTTCTACACCGGCAAGCAGAAGATCCTGGACTCCGGCGGTCGCGTCGCCCGCTTCGAGGCGCGCTACGGCAAGCGCCCCGGCAAGCAGTCCTAGCTGTTCCGACGGCGCCCACCGATCCCGGTGGGCGCCGTTCGCATGTCCGTCCCGGTGTGGTGAGGGAGTCGCCGTGAGTGCGCCCGCAGTGCAGACCGTGCTGGCCGAGCACGCCGACCTCGAACTCCGGCTCGCCGAGCCGTCCGTGCACGCCGACGCCGGCCTGGCCCGCAAGCTGGGCCGCCGCTACGCCGAGCTGGACCCGATCGTCACCGTCGCCCGCGAACTGGCCGCCGCCCGCGAGGACCTCACCGCCGCCCGCCAGCTGGCGGCCGAGGACCCGGGGTTCGCCGCCGAGGCCGAGCAGCTGGCGCAGCGCGTCCCCGAACTGGAGACGCGGCTGTCCCGGTTGCTGGTCCCGCGCGACCCGCACGACGCCGACGACGTCGTGATGGAGGTCAAGTCCGGGGAGGGCGGCGAGGAGTCCGCGCTGTTCGCCGGCGACCTGGTCCGCATGTACCTGCGCTACGCCGAACGTCGCGGCTGGAGCGCCGAGGTGCTCGACGCCGTGCCGTCCGACCTGGGCGGCTACAAGGACATCACGCTGATGATCCGGTCGCGCACGCCGTCCGCGGACGGGGTGTGGTCGGCGCTGAAGTTCGAGGGCGGGGTGCACCGGGTGCAGCGGGTCCCGGTGACCGAGTCGCAGGGCCGCGTGCACACCTCCGCGGCCGGGGTGCTGGTCTACCCGGACACCGGCGAGGACGCCGCGGTCGAGATCGACGAGAACGACCTGCGCGTCGACGTCTTCCGGGCGTCCGGGCACGGCGGGCAGAGCGTCAACACCACCGACTCCGCGGTGCGGATCACCCACCTGCCCACCGGCGTCGTGGTGAGCTGCCAGAACGAGCGCTCCCAGCTGCAGAACAAGGCCCGGGCGATGGAGGTGCTGCGGTCGCGGCTGCAGGCCCTCGCCGAGGCCGAGGCGGCCGAGGCGGCGTCGGCGGACCGGCGCTCGCAGGTCCGCACGGTCGACCGGTCCGAACGGATCCGCACCTACAACTTCCCGGAGAACCGGATCTCCGACCACCGGGTCGGCTACAAGTCCCACAACCTGTCCACCGTCCTGGACGGCGAGCTGGACGGCGTCATCGGCGCCCTGACCACCGCCGAGCGCGCCGAAGCGGTCGGCTGATGCCCACTCCGCCGCTCGCCCCGCCCCACCCCGAGTTCAGGAAGGCCACCTTCCGGAACCCACAGGGCAGGAAGGTGGCCTTCCTGAACCTCGGCTCCAGGAAGGTGGCCTTCCTGAACCGGGGCGGGTGGGGCAGCCGTGGGTAGGCAGGTGCTGCGGCTGGCGATCATGGAGGCCGAGCGGGTGCTGGCCGCGGCCGGGGTGGCCTCGCCGCGGGTGGACGCCGAGGTGCTGGCCTCCTACGTGCTCGGCGTGGAGCGCGGCAAGCTGATGATGCGCCCGCTGGTCGACCCGCCGGTGGTCCAGGCGCTCCACGAACTGGTCGAGCGCCGGGCCGCGCGCGAGCCGCTGCAGCACCTGATGGGCGCCGCCGTGCTGGGGCCGGTGACCGTGGCGGTCGGGCCCGGGGTGTTCACCCCCCGCCCGGAGACCGAGCTGCTGCTGGAGTGGGGCCTGGCCGCGGTCGCCGACCGGCCCGAGCCGATCGTGGTCGACCTGTGCACCGGCTCGGCGGCGCTGGCGCTGGCCGTCGCCGTCCGCCGCCCGGACGCCCGGGTGCACGCGGTCGAGGCCGACGCCGGCGCGCTGACCTGGGCCCGCCGCAACATCGCCGACCACGTCGCGGCCGGTGGCACCCCGGTCGCCCTGCACCACGCCGACGTCCGCTGGACCGACCTGCTGCTGGACCTGGAGTCGCACGTCGACCTGGTGCTGTGCAACCCGCCGTACGTCCCCGACGGCGCGCAGCTGCCGCCCGAGGTGACCGGGTGGGACCCGCCGGGCGCGGTGTTCGCCGGTCCGGACGGCCTGGACGTCATCCGGCCGGTGATCACCGCGGCGGCCGGCCTGCTGCGCTACGGCGGCAGCCTGGCCATCGAGCACGACGACACCCACGGCGAGTCCGTCCCGGCCCTGCTGCGCCGCCGCCGCGTCCTCACCGACGTCCAGGAGCACCACGACCTGGCCGGTCGCCCCCGCTTCGCCACCGCCCGCCGTCGCACCCCCACCACCCCCTGACGCACCACCCCTGCCCACCCCCGGCCCGCACGGGGGACCGGCCGGGAGGGTGGGGGAGGGGTGGGCGGAGGGCGCTCGTAGGCTTTCCGGGTGGCTGGGATGTCGAAGAGCACGACCTACGACTGCGCCGACCCGGACGCCCGCATCGCCGGTCTCGCCGCGGCCGCGCGCGCCGTGCGGTCGGGCAGGCTGGTGGTGCTGCCCACCGACACCGTCTACGGCATCGGCTGCGACGCGTTCTCCGGGGCCGCGGTGCGCACGCTGCTGACGGCCAAGAACCGCGGGCCGGACATGCCGGTGCCGGTGCTGGTCGGCTCCTGGTCCACGATCGACGGTCTGGTGCTCGGCGTGCCGCGCACCGCGCGCGACCTGATCGAGGCGTTCTGGCCCGGCGGGCTGTCCCTGGTGCTGCCGCACGCGCCGTCGCTGACCTGGGACCTGGGTTCCACCCGGGGCACGGTGATGCTGCGGATGCCGTTGCACCCGGTCGCCCTGGAGCTGCTGCGCGACGTCGGGCCGATGGCGGTGTCCAGCGCGAACGTCTCCGGCAACCCGCCGGCCGCCACCGCGGGCGAGGCCCGCGAGCAGCTCGACGACAGCGTGGCGGTGTACCTCGACGGCGGGCCGTCCGGCGAGCCGGTCGCGTCCACGGTCGTCGATCTCACCGGCGACGCCCCGCGGATCCTGCGCGAGGGCGCGGTACCCACCGCCGCGGTCACCGAGGTCCTCGGCCAGGACGTCCGCACCGCATGACCAACGGGACGCCGGGGCGCTGAGCGCGTGATCGAACAGCCCTGACGTCCCGCTCGGCGGGCGAGTTCGGCGGAACCGGCCCGCCGAGCGGGTGCGGTGCGGGCACGCTGCCCGGCGTGATCACGGGGCCGTTCCGGGGGAGCGCTGCGGAATCCCGACGAGGTCGGCCAGGTGGTCGACCACGCCGGCGAAGAAGGGGGCGTGGTCGGCCACGACGTTGTGGGTGTGGCCGAACAGCTCGAAGCTGATCGCGCCGTAGAGGCTGCTCCAGGCCAGCACGGCCCGCGCGGCGACGTCCCCGGGCAGGCCGAGGGCCGCGCCGACGCCGGGGGTGAGGGTGGCGCCGGTGTCCGGCCCGTCGACGGCGACGGTCCCGGCCGCGACGCCGTCGGCCAGCACCCGGCAGAGCACCAGCGCGACCCGGGCGGCGGGCGCGATGGTGGTCTCCGGCGCCGCGTAGCCGGGTACCGGCGAGCCGTAGAGCAGGGCGTACTCGTGGGGGTGCGCGAGCGCCCACTCCCGGGCCGCGGTGCAGCCGGCGTGCCAGCGGGCCCGCAGGTCGTCCCGCGGGGCAGCGGCCTCGGCCCGTTCGGCGGCCTCGCCGAGGGCGTCGTAGGCGTCCACGATGAGCGCGGTGAGCAGGTCGTCGCGGCTCGGGAAGTAGCGGTACACCGCCGAGGAGGCCATGCCCAGCTCGCGGGCGACGGCGCGCAGCGACAGCGCGGCCGCACCGGCCGAGGCCAGGTGCCGGCGGGCGACGTCGGCGATCTCGCGGGTCAGCTCGGCGCGCACCCTGGCGCGGGTTCCAGCGGCGGTCATGGGGAGTACTCTCGCACGCTAGCAGAGCAGCGGCAACATAAGAGAGCGTTGATCTGAGGGTCGTCCGCGGGGCGTGGACCAGCGCGAGTACCGTGGGTCAGCGTGACGACACCGTTCTGGGGCCCGGACTTCGACGCGCTGCAGCACCAGGATCCGGAGATCGCGGACGTGGTGCTCGACGAGCTGGACCGCCTGCGCGGCGGCCTTCAGCTGATCGCCAGCGAGAACCTCACCAGTCCGGCGGTGCTGGCCGCGCTGGGCTCCACGCTGTCCAACAAGTACGCCGAGGGCTACCCCGGGCGCCGCTACTACGGCGGCTGCCAGGTGGTCGACCGCGCCGAGGAGATCGGCATCGCGCGCACCATGGAGCTGTTCGGCGCCGAGCACGCCAACCTGCAGCCGCACTCCGGGGCGCAGGCCAACTTCGCCGTCTACGCCGCGTTCACCAAGCCCGGCGACACGGTGCTGGCGATGGACCTCAAGCAGGGCGGGCACCTCACCCACGGCAGCAAGGTCAGCTTCTCCGGCAAGTGGTTCAACGCGGTGTCCTACACCGTCCGCCAGGACGACGAGCTGATCGACTACGACCAGGTCCGCGACCTGGCCAGGGAGCACCGGCCCAAGATGATCATCGCCGGGGCCACCGCGTACCCGAGGCTGATCGACTTCGCGGCGTTCCGGGAGATCGCCGACGAGGTCGGCGCCATCCTGATGGTGGACGCCGCGCACTTCATCGGCCTGGTCGCCGGCAAGGCCATCCCGTCCCCGGTGCCCTTCGCCGACGTGGTCACGGCGACCACGCACAAGGTGCTGCGCGGCCCGCGCGGCGGGATGGTCCTGGCCCGCGAGGAGCACGCCAAGGCCATCGACAAGGCCGTCTTCCCGTTCAGCCAGGGCGGCCCGCTGATGCACGCCGTCGCGGCCAAGGCCGTCGTCATGCGCGAGGCGGCCCAGCCCGAGTACCAGGCCTACGCCAACCAGGTCATCGCCAACGCCCAGGCGCTCACCAAGAGCCTCGAGGCCGAGGGCAT
>DASQMQ010000578.1:0-2545 GCA_035645455.1 Pseudonocardia sp. | reverse complement strand
CCAGCCGCCGCGGGTCGAGCCCGCCGGTCAGGCTGGTCAGCGAGGACGAGCCGACCTTGACCACGATCCGGCGCGCTGCCCCGAGGGCGATCCGCGGCCGGACCGCGGGGTCAGCGGTGGTCGTCACCGTCGGGGGTCCCGAACAGCTCCTCGTCGGTGTGGTGGCGGCGGCGGTCGGCCTTGAGGGCCTTGCGCGCGGCGGCCGGGATGCGGTCGCTGCGGTCCAGCCGGGCGTCGGTGCCGCGCCGGCCCATCATGACCGCGACCCCGGCCGGGGTGTTGGGTTCCCAGTCGAAGGTCACGTCGCCGATGGTGACCGGGCAGCCGGGCTCGGCGCCGGCCGCGGCCAGCGCGTCCTCCACGCCGAGCCGGGCCAGCCGATCGCCGAGGTAGCCGACGGCCTCGTCGTTGTCGAAGGAGGTCTGCCGGATCCAGCGCTCCGGACGGGCGCCGCGGACGATGAAGCCGCCGGCCAGCTCCGGGTCCTCCTCGATGCTGAACCCGGCGTCGTCGACCGCGACCGGGCGCAGGATCGTCCGGGTCGGTTCGGCGACGGGCTGCGCGGCGCGGTGCTCGCGCACCCGCTCGGCCATCGCGAACGACAGCTCCCGCAGCCCGGCCCGGCTGGCCGTGGAGATCGCCAGCACCGGCCAGCCGAACCGCTCGGCCAGCTCGGCGGTCACCATCTCGGCGAGCTCCGCGGCGTCCGGCACGTCGATCTTGTTCAGCGCGATCAGCCGCGGCCGGTCGGCCAGCTCGCCGCCCAGCGCCGGGGTGTAGCGGGCCAGCTCGTCCTCCAGCGCCTGCACGTCGGAGACCGGGTCGCGGTCGGACTCGAAGGTGGCGCAGTCGACCACGTGCACCAGCACCGAGCAGCGCTCGATGTGGCGCAGGAAGTCCAGGCCGAGGCCGCGACCCTCGGACGCACCCGGGATCAGCCCCGGCACGTCGGCCACGGTGAAGACGTCCGCGCCCGCGCTGACCACACCGAGCTGGGGCACCAGCGTGGTGAACGGGTAGTCGGCGATCTTCGGCCGGGCCGCGGACAGGGCCGCGACCAACGAGGACTTGCCCGCCGACGGGAACCCGACCAGGCCGACGTCGGCCATCGAGCGCAGCTCCAGGACCAGGTCGCGGGTCTCCCCCGGCTCGCCGAGCAGCGCGAACCCGGGGGCCCGCCGGGCCTGCGAGGCCAGCGCGGCGTTGCCCAGCCCGCCGCGGCCGCCCTGGGCGGCGACGAACCGGGTGCCCACGCCGACCAGGTCGGCGACGATCTGGCCGTGCTCGTCGAACACCACGGTGCCGTCCGGGACGCGCAGCTCCATGTCCTCGGCGTTGGCGCCGGCCTTGAACCCCCCCTGGCCCTGCTTGCCGTTCTGGGCGACCGCGTGCGGGCGGTGGTGGAAGTCCAGGAGCGTGTGCACCCCGGCGTCGACCACCAGCACCACCGACCCGCCCCGGCCGCCGTTGCCGCCGTCCGGGCCGCCGAGCGGCCGGAACTTCTCCCGGTGCACCGAGGCGCAGCCGTTCCCGCCCGCGCCGGCGGTGGCGTGCACCACCGCCTGGTCCACGAACCTGGACATGGCCGTTCCCCTCCTCTGCACGCCAACGGCGGGCCGTCCGAGTCCGGACGGCCCGCCGCGGCGGAACTGCTGGGTGTGCCCGGCGGTCAGACCTCGACCGGGACCACGTTGACGACCTTGCGGCCCTTGGTGTAACCGAACTCCACGGCGCCTTCGACCAGCGCGAACAGCGTGTCGTCGCCGCCGCGGCCGACGCCGGCGCCGGGGTGGAACTTGGTGCCGCGCTGGCGGACCAGGATCTCACCGGCGTTGACGGCCTGGCCGCCGAACCGCTTCACCCCGAGGCGCTGGGCGTTCGAGTCGCGCCCGTTGCGCGAGCTGGACGCACCCTTCTTGTGTGCCATGGCTGCGTCGTCTCCCTACTTGGACTTCGACTTCGAGATACCGGTGACCTGGATCTTGGTCAGCGGCTGCCGGTGGCCCTGCCGCTTGTGGTACCCGGTCTTGTTCTTGAACTTGTGGATGCGGATCTTCGGGCCCTTGGTGTGCTCGACGACCTTGACCGTGATCGCGGCCCCGGCCAGGGCGTCCGCGTCGGTGGTGACGTCGTCACCGTCGACCAGCAGCAGGGCCGCCAGGCTCACCTCGGCGCCGGGGTCACCCTTGATCTTCTCAACGGTGATCACGTCGTCGACGGCCACCTTGTACTGCTTACCGCCGGTCTTGACGACTGCGTACATCGACGCACTGCTCCAAAGCTCGGGGGGACGAAGCACCTGTTGTCCAGGCGCGGGCCGCGACGACCGGGACGGCCGCAGGGCCGACCGCGGAGTGCGGCGCAGGTATCCCAGGGTACGGAAGCGTTTCGGGGACGGTCAAACCGGGTCCGCTCCCCCGCTCTGCGGGCCGGTACCGGGCTCGGCGCCGGTGCTGGCGGCGGGCGGCGGGCCGGCCGGGCGGGACGCGGCCCGCCTGGGCCGCCGCGGCCTGCTGACCACGGTCGGCTCCGGCTGCGCCGGCAC
>DASQMQ010000577.1:0-4116 GCA_035645455.1 Pseudonocardia sp. | reverse complement strand
CACCCTGAGCGCCGAGGAGGGTCGCGCCTACACCGCTGCCGGCCTCGGCCTGCGGGCCGACCTCGCGGTGCGCGTGCTCGACGACGACCTCAGCCCCCCACCGGCCGGGCAGGCCCGGGTCCGGGTGGTGCAGGGCGCCGGGGACGCGGGCGACGTCGGGCTCCGGTGGAACGGCGCGCCGATGGTGGACGCCCTGGCGTTCGGCAGCGCGACCGAGTACGTCGACGTGCCGGCCGGGTCGGGGTCGTTCGACGTGCGGCCGGCGCGCGGCGCGGAGGCGCGGTTCGCGGTGGACCTGGCCGCGGGCGGGGTCTACAGCGTGATCGTCGTGCAGGACGGGGACGGGCTGGCCGCGGAGGTGGAGGCGGACGCGGTCGGCCCGGGCAGCGTGCCAACCGGCGGTATCGACACGGGTCTCGGCGGCGCCGCCGCGGCCGGGCCGCCGGTCCCGGCCGGAGCGCTCATCGGGCTCGTGGGCGGGGTCGGGGTGCTGGGGGCGGCGCTCCTCGTCCGGCGTCGGGCCCCCCGATGACCGCGCCCGCCGTCCGCGAACGTCCGCCCGACGCCCGGGAGGCCGACCGCAGCGACGATCCGGACCGACCTGCCGGCGGCGGTGCCGCACAGCCGACGGGCTGCCCGTCCCGAGCCGCGACCGCCCTCGGTGATCGCGGTGGCGGTCGGAGATGACCAGGGCCGCCCCCGCGGTGCTGGTGGCGGTCGCACTGCTCGCGGCGGCCGCGTGCGGGCCGGCGCCCGCCGAGGCCGCCCCGCCGACGCCGCCGCCGTCGGCTGCCGCGGTGCCGGCCCCTCCGGCACCGGCCGCCGACGGAGGCGCGGAGCCGAGCCGGCTGCGGATCCCGGCGATCGGGGTGGACAGCGCGGTGATCGATCTGGTGACCGACCCGGCCGGCACCCTGGTCCCGCCGACGACCGGGGACGTCGTCGGGTGGTTCGCGGCCGGGCCGCGGCCCGGCGACCCCGGTCCGGCCCTGCTCGCCGGTCACGTCGACTCCCGGACCGCGCCGGGGGTGTTCTTCCGGCTCGCCGAGCTGGGGCCGGGCGACCGGATCGTGGTGGACCGGGCCGACGGCACCGCCGTGGAGTTCGTGGTCAGCCGGCGCAGCCAGGTCGCCAAGGACGCTTTCCCGACCGACTCGGTCTACGCCCCGACCCCCGCCCCCGAACTGCGCCTGGTGACGTGCGGCGGGAGCTTCGACCGGTCCGAGCGCAGCTACCGCGACAACATCCTGATCGACGCGGTGCCGGGGGACGGATCGCCGTGGCGGGTGGGGTGAGCCGGGCGGGTCGCCGATGACCGGCGGGGTGGTCGCCGACGGGTGACGGTGTCGTCCGGCGGGTCGGGCCGGATGCGGCTCGGGCGGTGGACGCCTCGTCGGGAAGCCACCGGGCACCCGGCTTCCGCCCGGGATCGGGCGGGCGGCGGGCTGTTACGTTCCGGCCGTGCGGTTCAACCCGGCTGCCGAGGCCTGCGTCGACTCCCCCATCGGCGCGGCGCTCGCCCTGCTCGCCGAACGCGCCCGGCAGGTCCCCGACGCGGCCGCCCGGCCCGTCCTGGACCTGTCCCAGGCCGCGCCGCCCTGGCCGTCCGCGCCGGAGGTCGTCGCGCACGTCGCGGCCACCGCCCACGAGCCCGGTGCCGCGACCTACACCCCGGTGCCCGGCATCCCGAAGCTGCGCGAGGCCGTCGCCACGGAGCTCCGCCGCGACTACGACGGCCTGGTCTCGCCAGCCGACGTCATGGTCACCGCGGGCTGCAACCAGGCGTTCAGCCTGGTCGCCGCCACGCTGGCCGGGCCGGGTGACGAGATCGTGGTCCCGCAGCCCGGCTACTTCAACCACGAGATGTGGCTGCGGCTGACCGGGATCCGGTCGGTGCCGCTGGAGCCCGGTCCCGATCTGGTGCCGCGCGCCGCGGACGCCGAGGCGCTGATCACCGAGCGGACCCGGGCGATCGTCCTGGTCACGCCGAACAACCCGACCGGAGTGACGCTCGAGCCGTCGGTGATCGCCGAGTTCGCGCGGGTCGCGCGCCGCCACGACCTCGCGCTGATCCTGGACGAGACCTACCGCTCGTTCCGGGACACGACCGCGCCCGCGCACGACCTCTTCGCCGACCCGCAGTGGCGCCGCACGCTGGTCAGCCTGCACTCGTTCTCCAAGGACCTGGCGATCCCCGGCTACCGGGTGGGCGCGGTCGTGGCCGCTCCGGAGCTGATCCGGCAGGTGCTCAAGCCGATGGACTGCGTCGCGATCTGCGCGCCCCGGGTCGGCCAGGAGGCCGCCTGGGCCGGCCTCACCGGGGCCGGGGCGTGGCGGGCCGAGCGGGCCGCGGAGGTGGCGGGCAGGCGGGCCCGGTTCGCGGAGGCGATGGCGGCCCGGCCCGGCGGCTTCGAACTGCTGACGACCGGCGCCTTCTTCGCGTGGGTCCGCCACCCCTTCGCCGGACGGCCGACCACCGACGTCGTCCGCGACCTGCTGTTCACCCACGACACGCTCGTCATCCCGGGCACGGCCTTCGAACCGGACGACCGCCGGACGATGCGGGTCAGCATCTGCAACGTCGACGACGCCGGGATCGCGGCGACCGTCTCCCGCTTCGCCGCCATGGGACCGGCCTGATCGCCGACACGGATCGCCCTGATCGACCGGTCGACGCGGAGAGCGGGTGCAGCGCTACGGGCCGGTGGGCCCCTCCTCGTGCGGAGGGTCGTTGCCGACGAGCCCGTCGACCGCCTCCCGCAGCAGGTCCGCGTGCCCGGTGTGCCGCAGGTACTCCTCGAGCAGGTCGAACTGGATGCGGCGGGCGCTGACCCGCATGCCGTCGTCGGTGGTCAGGTCGGCGGGGGCGGCGGGGTCCACGCCGGCCCACACCGCCTTGGCCCGCGCGACGGACCCGTACCACAGCGCGTAGAGGTCCTCGGGCTCGTCGCCGGCTGCGGAGTGCCAGTCCCACTCCGGGTCCTGGTCCCAGTCGATGTCGATCCACGGCGCGCCGGGCGCCAGGCCCTGCAGCGAGATCCGGGAGTAGCGCTCCTCCACGAAGGCCATGTGCTTGACCAGTCCGGCGATCGTGAGGGTCGAGGGCGGATGGGTCCGGCGCAGCTGCTCGGCGGTCAACCCGCCGGTCTTCCAGGCGAACTGGGCCCGCACCCGGTCGAGCGCGAACACCAGCATGTCCTTCTCGGGACCGTCGACGCACTCACTGGACGGCGCGACCCGGGTGTAGTCCATGTGCCGACGCTAGCGGCCCGACCGTCCCCTCCGACCACCCCGGTCGACTCCGCAGCGCGCCGCCGCCGCCGGAGCCGGTGGTGGGGTCCACCTGCCGGTGCTCGACCTGCCACCGGTCCGGGAGCGGGTCGCTCAGCACCGGCCGGCTACTCGGCGGTGCGGTGCGACACGCACTCCGGCGGCGGCGCCGCTGGGTGGGCCATGCCAGCGCACTCGGACCGCAGGGCGCCGTGATCGTGCCCACCTGTACGTCGAGTGGTTCCGTCCGGCGACAACGACCCCCGAGCGGGGCCGAAACTGTCCGGCCACCTCGCATCCGAGGCAAGGGTGCGGCCACGGCCCGCGCCGCTGTCGCCGGCGTCGATCAGGTTGCCGCCGGCACATTCGACAGGTGTCCGATGCTACCCAGCCCTCACCGGCCCCATGGTTCTGCACGGTAGCAGTTTTCGGTCGATCGCCGTTGCACACGGCCGTAATTCTCACTTCTCCGACACGGCTGGGTCCGGCCGACCGGACCGCCCTTGGAAACTGCACCCCGATGGCTTGATCGGTAATCGGCAACCGCTCGACCCGGGAATGCGAGAATGCGGAGGCGGAGCAGCGGTGCAGCTGCGGTGGGTGATCGGTTGCGCAGAGGAGCGTGGTGCCCTCACGGTCGATCCACTGGCGGCGATTGTGGTGACCAGTGTGATGATGCGGCGAGGAGTGCAATCAGCCACGTGCGGCGGGGCGAGGGAGTCGCAAGAACGGCGGCGGTGTCGGCGGCGGTGTCGGCGGCGGTGTCGACGGCTGCGACGGCAGTGTCGGCGGCGGAGTCGGCGGCGGAGTCGGTGGCGGAGTCGGTGGCGGAGTCGGTGGCGGAGT
>DASQMQ010000576.1:0-7580 GCA_035645455.1 Pseudonocardia sp. | reverse complement strand
CGCGGCGAAGCCGCAGGCCATGGCGTTGCCCTTGCCCTTGCGGGTCTGGGTGATGACCCGGACCCAGGGCAGCACCCGGCGGGCGACCTCGATGGTGCCGTCCACGGAGTTGCCGTCCACGACGATGACCTCGTGCACAGCAGGACGCACGGCGGCGATCGCCGGGAGCACGACCTCCAGGTTGCGTGCCTCGTTGCGGGTGGGCACCACCACGGACACCCGCGGGTTACCGTTGCGCCGCATCACCGTTCTCCCCCCACCGCGTGCGCGGTGTCCTCGTGCCGTCCTACCGTCACTGCCTGCAACCGCCGGTCGGGTTCGCTCGTCATCACTGGCCTATCTGCCGGGCCATTCGTCGCGTTACGTCAAGCGGCACGGCTTCCGAGTCCGTTTCCGAACGTTTCTGTCACCCGAACGCGTCGGAACCGCGCTGTGTCCGTCCTGCGGCACTCTACGGATGGTCGGTCCGGGCGGTCGCCGAGGGTGCCTTGGGCCCGGCCGCAGTGCCGCGACCGGGCCCCGCCGCCGGGGCAGATACGGTCGGAGCGACCTGATTGCCCACCGTCGTCACCGTCGTCGCCCCCGGCCCGCGACGGAGCCCGCCCAGTCGAGGAGACCCGCGATGTTGGTCCCGGCGCCCAGCGTCTCCGTCTGCATCCCGGTCGACCGCGGTGAGCCCTACCTCGCCGAGACCGTGCGCAGCGTGCTCGACCAGACCTACCGCGACTTCGAGGTCGTGGTGCTGGACAACGCCAGCCCGGACCGCGCCGACGCGGTCGCCCGCAAGACCGGCGACGTCCGGATCCGCGTCGAGCGCAACCCCTCGGTGGTGCCGCGCGCGGAGAACTGGAACCGGGTCGTGCAGCTCAGCCGGGCCCCGCTGGTCAAGGTGCTGCGCCCGACCGACCTGCTGCACCCGCGCTGCCTGGAACTGCAGGTCGCGCCGATGGAGACCGACCCGGGGCTGGCCGTGGTGGCCGCCCGCCGGCACATGATCGACGACCAGAGCCGGATCGTGGTGCCGCGCCGGGGGCTGTCCGGGCTGACCGGCGTCCGGACCGGGGTCGAGGTCGCCCGGCGGGTGGTGCGCAGCCGCGCCAACCCGATCGGCGAGCCGGGCAGCGTGCTGTTCCGCCGGGAGGACTTCTTCGCCGCCGGCGGCTGGCGCTCGGACCGCCCGCTGACCATGGACCTGGACCTGTGGATGCGGCTGCTGCAGTTCGGCGAGTTCCTCGGGCTGCCCGAACCGCTGGCCGCGTTCCGCGCCAACCGCGACTTCATCGCCGAGGACCGGCGGGCCCTGCAGGAGGAGCAGGACCGACTGCTCGACGAGATCGCCGGCACCGAGGCCTTCGGGGTGCGCGGCATCGACGTCACCGTGGGTCGGCTGCTGTCCCCCACCGGCCGGGTCAAGCGCAGCGCGATGGCGGCGGCAGCCCGCTGACCAGCCGCACCACCCGATCCCTCGCCGACCGGACGGCCGGTGGCGTTGTCGCGAACTGTTTGCGACAGCCGCTGAGCGGCGCCTAGCCTGATCGCGGCCCACCCACCCGGGTGCTGCCCCGCCGGGCCGGAGGAGTCGCCTGTGATCACCGCCATGCACATGAGCGACGGGCTGGTGAACGCCCCGACCGCGGCGGCGACCGGCCTGCTCGCGGTCGCCGGGCTGGCCCTGGCCGCGCACCGGGCCCGGGCCACGTTGGACGACCGCACCGCGCCGATGGCCGGGCTGGTCACAGCGTTCGTGTTCGCCGTGCAGATGATCAACTTTCCGATCCTGCCCGGGGCCAGCGGCCACCTGCTCGGCGGTGCCCTGGTGGCGATCCTGGTCGGGCCGTGGGTGGGCGCGCTGTGCATCGCGATCGTGCTCGCCGTGCAGGCCCTGGTGTTCGCCGACGGCGGGCTGACCGCGCTCGGCCCCAACATCGTCAACATGGCCCTGGTCGGGGTGTTCATCGGCTACGGCGTGGCCGTCGCGCTGCGCCGCTTCGCCCGCCGCAGCCGGACCGGGTTGCTGGTCACCGCGTTCGTCGCGGCGCTGCTCAACACCGTTGCCGCGGCCATGGCCTTCGTCGTGGAGTACGCCATCGGCGGAGCCGGCGGCATCGGTCTCGGCACCGTGCTCACCTCGATGCTCGGGCTGCACGTGCTGATCGGCATCGGCGAGGGCGTGATCACCGCGGCCACCGTGGGCGCGGTCGCCGCGGCCCGCCCCGACCTGGTGCACCTGCTGCGCGGCGACGCCCCCGCGCTCGCCCCGCGGCGCGCCGCCCAGGGCAGGACGGCATGACCGCCCCCGCCCCGCCCCGCCGCCCCACCGGCTTCCTCGTCGGGTTCCTGCTGGTCAGCCTGCTGATCGCGGGTGGGCTGTCGTACTTCGCCAGCTCGTCGCCCGACGGGTTGGACACCGTCACCCGGCACGGGTGCGCGGTCACCGAGAGCGCCGAGGGCGAGCAGCTCGACGGCACCTGCATCGCGCAGAACGCCGAGGACCACCCGCTGGCCGACGGCCCGCTGGCCGACTACGCCGTCGGCGGCGGCGAGGGCACCGTCGGCCCGGCCGGGATCGTCGGCGTGCTGGTCACGCTGGTGGTGGCCGGCGGACTGTTCTGGTCGCTGCGCCGCCCGGGAACGACCCCGCACGACCGGTCCGGCACCGGTCGGGCCGGGGACCGGACCGGCCCGGACGAGCGGTAGCACCGGTGGGCGCCGGGCACGCGCACCCGCTGCACCTGCCCGGCGACTCGCCGGTGCACCGGCTGCCGGCCGAGGTCAAGATCGTCTCGGCGTTCCTGGGCGTGGTGTGCGTGGTGACCACGCCGCGGGAGGCGTTCCCGGTGTTCGGCGGCTACCTGCTGCTGCTCGCCGTGGTGTGGGCGGTGGCCCGGATCCCGCCGGGCTGGCTGGCCCGCCGGTCGCTGATCGAGGCCCCGTTCGTGGTGCTCGCGGTCCTGCTGCCGTTCACCGGGGCCGACCCGCGGGTGCAGTGGCTGGGCCTGTCGCTGTCCGAGCCGGGCCTGCTCGGCGCGTGGAACATCCTGGTCAAGGGCACCCTCGGGGTGCTCACCTCGCTCACCCTGGCCGCCACCACCGACCTGCGCGACGTCCTGGTCGGGATGCAGCGGCTGCGGGCGCCGTCGCTGGTGGTGACCATCGCCACGCTGATGCTGCGCTACGTCGACGTGATCGCCGCCGAGGCCCGGCGGATGCGGCTGGCCCGGATCTCCCGCGGCGACGACCCCCGGTTCGTCTGGCAGGTCGGGGCCACCGCCCGTGGCGTCGGCGCGCTCTTCGTGCGGTCCTACGAGCGCGGTGAGCGGGTGCACCTGGCGATGCTGTCGCGCGGCTGGACCGGGCGGATGCCGCCGCTGTCGGACGCGGTGACCACCCGTCGGCACTGGCTGACCGGACTGGCCCCGGTGGCGGTGGCCGCCGCGCTGGCCGTGACCGGGTGGCTGACCACGTGAGCACCCCCGACCCGGCCGCCGGGCTGCTCGGCTCCCCCCGGCCGGGACCACCGTCGGTGCAGGTCACCGACCTGGCCTTCGCCTACCCCGACGGCCACCAGGCCCTCAACGGGGTGGACCTCACGGTGTCCCCCGGTGAGCGGGTCGCCCTGCTCGGCCCGAACGGGGCCGGCAAGACCACCCTGGTGCTGCACCTCAACGGGATCCTCACCGCCGGGCGCGGCACGGTCACCGTGGCCGGACTGGCGGTGGCCCGCGACACCCTGCAGGAGATCCGCCGCCGGGTCGGGATCGTCTTCCAGGATCCCGACGACCAGCTGTTCATGCCCACCGTGGCCGAGGACGTGGCGTTCGGCCCGGCCAACTTCGGGGTGACCGGCGACGCCCTGCGCGCCCGGGTCGACGAGGCGCTGGCCACGGTGGGGATGAGTGGGCACCGCGACCGGTCGCCGCTGCACCTGTCCGGTGGCCAGCGCCGCCGGGCGGCGCTGGCCACCGTGCTGTCCTGCCACCCGGAGATCCTGGTGCTCGACGAGCCCTCGGCGAACCTGGACCCGGTGGCCCGCCGGGAGCTGGCCGAGGTGCTGCTCGGGTTGGGCACCACCATGCTGATGGTCACCCACGACCTGCCGTACGCCCTGCAGCTGTGCCCGCGCAGCGTGGTCCTCGACGACGGTGAGGTGGTCGCCGACGGCCCCACCCGCGAGCTGCTCGCCGACCCGGTCCTGCTGGCCCGGCACCGGCTGGAGCTGCCGTTCGGATTCCGATTGTGCTGACCGCCCGACTCGGTCGACCGCCCGACGCAATTCCGGCGCCGTTGGCGGAAAGCCCGCCGACCGCTCACGGACAATCCGCGGCCGGTGGCGGACGACCGTCATCGGAATGGTGACCGCAATCGCGTCCGGCGGCTAAGCGGTCGGTGGCGCAGGGTAACCGGGTCGCGGCCGGTCGGACCGGTCGTCGTCCGGCTGCGGACCGTCCCCGCCCGTCCACGGGTCGTCCGCCGACGAGCCCGGCTGCACCGCGGCGCCCGCGGTCAGGTGCGCCGGGCCGGGGGTGCCGGTCAGCTCCGGGGTGGGCACGGGCGGGCTGCCCAGCGCCGGCACCTCCTGGCGGGCCTGCGCCTCGGCGTCCGCGACGACCTTGGCGATGGCCGGGTCCCCGGTGGTGTCGAACCAGTCCCTGATCGACTCGTCGTCCTCCTCGGGACGCGACACCGCGCCGTCGTCGGCCGAGGGCCGGAACTGGAACACCCCGTCGTCGCCGGGGGCGCCGAGCATCTTGGTGAAGCCCTCCAGGGCCTTGCCGAAGTCCGAGGGCACCAGCCACACCTTGTTGGCGTCGCCCTGGGCCATCTCCGGCAGGGTCTGCAGGTACTGGTAGGCCAGCAGCTCCGGGGTGGGCTTGCCGGCCTTGATCGCGGCGAACACCTTCTCGATCGCCTTGGCCTCGCCCTGGGCCTCCAGGTAGCGCGCGGCCCGCTCGCCCTTGGCCCGCAGGATCGCCGACTGCCGCTCGGCCTCGGCGTTGAGGATCGCGGCCTGCTTGGCGCCCTCGGCGGTGAGGATCTGGGCCTGCTTCTGCCCCTCGGCGCTGCGGATCGCCGACTCCCGCTGGCCCTCCGCGGTGAGGATGGTCGCCCGCTTCTCCCGGTCGGCCTTCATCTGCCGCTCCATCGACTCCTGGATCGACGCCGGCGGGTCGATGGCCTTGATCTCCACCCGGGCCACCCGGATGCCCCACCGCCCGGTCGCCTCGTCCAGCTCGCCGCGCAGCACCGTGTTGATCTCGTCGCGGGAGGTCAGGGTGCCCTCCAGGCTCATCCCGCCGACCACGTTGCGCAGCGTCGTGGTGGTGATCTGCTCGACGCCCACGATGTAGTCGCTGATCTCGTAGACCGCCGCCTTGGGGTCGGTGACCTGGTAGTAGACCACCGTGTCGATGTTCACCGTCAGGTTGTCCTGGGTGATCACCGGCTGCGGCGGGAAGGACACCACCTGCTCGCGCAGGTCGATCCGCTCGCGCACCTTGTCGATGAAGGGCACCAGGAACACCAGCCCCGGGTCGGCGGTGCCCTTGAACCGGCCCAGCCGCTCGATCACCGCCGCGGTCGCCTGCGGGATGATCTGCACCGCCTTGACCAGGGACACCACCACCAACAGCACCAGCGCCGCGACGACGACCAGCAGCACCACGTTCGCGTCCACCCCGTACTCCTCCCCTGCGCCGCGCCGCCGGCGCCCGCACCGGACGGCGCGGGGGCGGCGCGGTTGCTCAGTCCCGCCCGACGACGAGCGCGGTGGCACCGGAGATGTCCAGCACCGTCACCGCCGCGCCGGGCTCGATGACCTCGTGCCCGTCCGAGGCCCGCGCCGACCACAGCTCGCCGCCGATCCGGATCCGGCCGCCGTGCCCGTCCACCCTGGCCACCACGACCGCGGTCTTCCCGACCAGCGCCTTGGTGTGCATCGTGGAGTGCTCGATGCCGCGGTCCAGCCGGCGACGCAGCGCCGGTCGGGCGGCGAACACCAGCACGACCGCGGCCACCGCGAAGCTGATGGCGCCCACCGCGACCCCGGCGACCGCGAACGACGCGCCCGCCGCCACCAGCGCCGCCACGCCCAGCATCAGCAGCACGAACTCGCCGGACAGCACCTCGGCCGCGATCAGCACCAGGCCCAGCACGAGCCAGATCACCGCGGCGCTCATGTCCCCGATCCTGCCAGAAGGTCGCGAGCAGTGCTCACACCGTTACGAAGTCGATGAGCTGCTCGACCGCCCCGATCAACGGCGTCTCCAGGTCCCGGAAGCTGCGCACCGCGCCCAGCACCCGGCGCGCGCCGTCGGCCGGCTCGCCCCAGCCCAGCGCGGCGCACACCCCGGTCTTCCAGTCGGTCCCCCGGGGCACCTCGGGCCAGGCCCGGATCCCCACCACCGACGGCTTCACCGCCTGCCACACGTCGACGTAGGGGTGCCCGGTGACCAGCACGTGCGGGCCGGCCACCGCAGCCGCCGCCCGGGTCTCCTTCGAGCCCTGCACCAGGTGGTCGACCAGCACGCCGAGCCGCCGCTGCGGGCCGGGACCGAAGTCGGCCACCGCCGCGGACAGCTCGTCCATGCCGTGCATCGGCTCCACCACCACGCCCTCGACCCGCAGGTCGTGGCCCCACACCCGCTCCACCAGCTCGGCGTCGTGCAGGCCCTCCACCCAGATCCTGGCCGCCCGGGCGGTGCGCGCCCGCAGGTCCGCCACCTTCACCGACCCCGAGGCCGAGCGCGCCGGGGCGGCCGGGGCCGCCGCCCGCACCGGCACCAGGGTGGTGGGCACGCCCTCGACCAGGAACCCCGCCGGGTGCAGCGGGAACACCCGGCGCCGGCCGTGCCGGTCCTCCAGGGTCACCTGGCGCACGTCGGCGGCCACCACCGCGCCGCAGAACCCGCTGGCCGGGTCCTCGGCGACCAGCCCGGGTTCGGCGGGCACCTCGGGGACCCGCCGGCGGACCACGTTGCGGGTGCCGTCGGCGCGGAACACGCCCCGGTAGTCGGCGGCACGGCGGTCGAGGGGGGCCATGCCCGCCGTTGTACCGGGGCCGCGGGCGCCGTCCGGGGCCGACACGCCGGTCGCCCCGCCGTCCGGCGACGCAGCCGCGGCGCGGGCGCCGCTCGGCGGATCGCCGGGAATGCTCGGCGCGGCGCCGGGCCACGGGAGTGCCGAGCGGTGCGCTGTCTGGTTAGCCTGACCCCCGTGCCCCGCCCTTCCGCGACGTTCACCGTGTGGGCATCGGCCTGGCTGGTCGGCGCCGTCGCGCCCGACGACGTGCTGGACGCGCTCGGCCCGTGGGCCGAGGCCCACGACGTCCAGGCCGTCGACCCGCCGACCGCCCGGGCCACCGGGCTGGCCGCCCCCGGCACCCCGGTGTCGTCGGTGGCGTTCCTGCTCGCCGCCCTGCGCAAGGCCACCCCGCGCGGCCCGGGCCGGCTGGTCCTGCCCGCGCCCGGCGACGTCCGCGGCCTGCCCGGCCCGGGCCTGTTCAGCCGGCACGCCACCGCCGCCGGGGAGGGCATCGTGTTCGGCGACGCCGGGCTCGGCGTGATCCCCACCCCGATCGCCCA